>JAPXMM010000137.1:0-6505 GCA_033809015.1 Bacteroidales bacterium | reverse complement strand
GGAGCAAATCGCATTCTATTTAAATTGTCATCGAGTAGAGACAGACTAAGATCGAAATATGTTTGTGCAAAAGGTGAGATCTGTATAGCAAAATGTTTCGCTGGAGAAAAAAATATATTTAAATTAACTTTAATATAAGGTGCACCTCGCAGCTGATCTCTGATAGCAGCCATATCAGTAACATGCAATAATTCACCAGAAATAGAATAAGTTCTTATCGATGACAAATTAAACATTAATGGGACAGCTATACCTACATATGGATTAATACTAAATTTATTAGAAATAGGTAAAGATTTTGAAATTCCAAAAGAAAGCATTATTCTTTCAAAATAATATTCTTCGCGACCTATTAGATTATCCTTATCTGCTTCTGATATATAAGTGTCATATATAAATTTGAGTCTTAAAGATTCTGGAGCATATAATACGCCTATATGTTTATTGATTTTATCATCATAAAAAGCAAACTCATATCCTAGCTCATAAGTATTTTTGAATTTATATTCATATTTAAACCAATCATTTATATATTTAAAATCAGATGGATAGTAGTGAAATTTAGCATTATAATTCAAACCAAAAGAAAATTTATCACCTTGAGAGAACATGTTTAGGTGAATAAAAAGCAAAAACAAAGGTATGATAATTTTATGCGAATTTTTCATATTTTAATATATTAAAATTGAATATTTATATCTATTTTTTAAGCAAATTTAAAATATTTATTTGAATAAAATAACATTTTAAAAACTTTTCTTTTATTGTGGCTGAGTAAGCGAAGCTCGCAGCGAAGCCAAGAAAAGAAAAGTTTTTAAAGGTAAAATGAGGGATATTTTTTTAAGAATTACATTTGTAAATTGGAAGTGGCATAAAAGTGGGATATATGTTAACTTAAAAAATATTTTCTATGCATCTGTTATAAAGTGATTTAAACGATTATATATTTTATGTTTAAAATAAACTATGATATTTGATCAATAATATTTATATATTATAAACCAATAATTATCAAGATTTAATAAAAATATTTTTCAAAATTTAACTTATTATAATTATCTTTCTAATTTATAATTAGAAAAGTATTGATAATAATTTATTTTACTTATTATATCATATATTATTTTAAACATATATAAAATGAAAAATCTCCAATAAGAAATGCTTTGATTATACACATGTTTTATTTGGGCAATTAATTAATTGCCCAAATAAATTTGTTAAAAAATTCGTTTCCCAATGCGGTTTTAATAGAGCTTACGATTTATTGTAAGAGTATAGATTTATTATAAATTAAATACTAAAAATATAATTTTTATAGCTAAAATAGATTTTTTATTATATATAGCTATGTAAAATTATATATTTTATACTACCATTTTTGTATTTAATTGTTTTGAAATTATATCCATTATTTAAAAAATAATTCCAGGAACCAATTCTCATGTTATTTTTAGACTTACCTACACATATTACGTAACCTATTTGGCATGCATAATTCACAATATCAAAACAAAGTTTCTCATCTTTATATGAAAACATATTTTCAAACATTGTATTATTACAATTAGTTAAGTCTATGTACTCAATATAGCAGCCATTTTTCATATTATTTTTATAACCAGCTATAATAATATTTTTAGTTGTGCTATCTTTCTCAATCCACAAACCATATTTTCCATTTTTGTTTGTTTGATTTATTGTTTTAGGATATTTAATGTTTATTGTGCTACATGATGAAATTACACTAAGAAATACAATTAAATAAATCTTTTCATATAATTATAATTGGTTTGTTCGTTATATCCCACCATGTTCCTCTTTGTATGATTCAATAATACCTATACCTGTATCTAAATAATATAATCTATTATTATAAAAATAGAAAATCATTGTCCCATAATGAGTATTAAATGGTACAGATATAATATCTTTTTTTAATTCATCTGGGTTATATAAAGATGAATGGTGAGATAAAGCGTATCTATCATTATATGAATCAGGAAATTTTCTTTTTATAAAAGACATTCTAGTATTTTTATTAAAAATTATATCTTTGTTCGCAACCAATTTGATATCTTTATTATTTTTAAAGAAAATATTCCCTAAAAATAGAACACCATTTATCTCAACATAATAATAATCGTCCCAAATATAATGTGTAGAATTGTATCTTACCCATTTATCATTTTCTAATAAGTTAACAGGCATATCTGATCTTATTTTTTTAGGAGCTCCTAGTAAATTATAAATCTCTGCTTTGTTTGTAATTATTGGAATTTCTTTATTTTTACTAAAAATGTTTTGAATAATCAAATCACTAAATTTATAATCAGCATTATATCCAATATCATTATTATTACAGCTAAATAGTATGATAACTAAAACAAATAAAAAATTAATTTTATTTTTCATAAGTTATAAAAATTTTGTTTAATATTTTGTTAGGTAAAATTAATAAATAATTTTAGAAAAAAATCATTATCTAAACTCTTAATTCAAAAAAACTAAATTTTAATTTTTTTAAAGATTAATTCGATATATTTATATGGTTTGCCACCAAAACCTTGATAAAAGAAAGCCATTTTATCGTCATTACCACCATCGAAATCGATAATATTAATGCCATTATTTTGAGCTTGTTTGATTATCTGATAAATCAAAAAATGCATGGCACCTTGCTTTTTACCATTTTCATTTGAAGCAAAAGCATGCAAGACTAATTTATTTTGGTACTCTGAAATTAAAGCTATTGATAAGATATCATCATTCTGCTTAATAGCCCACCAACCGCCGATATGTTTATTTTCAAAACATTTGCCTAATGCAATGATAATTTTCCTAATGTTTTGAAGTGTAATCAAATATTTAGAATTACATAAATAATCATCCAAAAAATCTTCTGAAATATTGGTCAAATGAATGAATTGATAATTTAATTTTTCAAATTTTTTAATTTTTCTACAATGATGAGAACTCAAAATATCATGTAAATCGGTGATATCTTTTAAATCTAAAATATAATTTTTCCTATATAGTTTTGTAAACTCATTGGTAAATTCGATATCTTCTAAATAAAAATCTGCATACCAAACATTTTTTTTAATAGTTTCTAAAAGTGAAAGATAAATATCTTCATTAATACTAATAAGAGAGTATAACCTTAAATTTGTAATCATCGGAGGTTGAAAAAAATATGGAATGCAATATTTCTTTTTTTTAGAAAAAGGAAACACTATTTCATAATCATTCCATACCAGGCCATGCCAATTTGGTGCTACTAAATCCAGATACCAGCTAAGTCCAGAAATATGATAATTAGCAGAATTATCAACTGCATAATTCCATTTATCTATATCAATATTATTTCTATTTATTAGCTGCCAGGTCATCTCATATTTTTTAAAAAATTGACAAAGAAATTACTCCAATTGTTCCATCTATTTTGATTAGTAAAACTTTCATTATGTAGCAAAATTACTAATTCACCACCGAGAATCATAGACGCTTGTATATCATCAAAACTCTGTGAGAAATCATTTGGATTGGTTTTTTTATAATCTACAAAACTGCTATCCATTATAGCTGTTTGATGTAATAATAAGGCAGTTTGCTTATCATTAATTAAATCATAGAAGAATACTGGATGAGCTGTTCCCAATGGAAATCCTGGCATAGAAGCATAACCAATAGAGAAATCATCTGTGAAGCCAGCATTAGCGATGAGATTCATTTGAGGTATATCTAATCTAAGGTAATGTGCTCTGCCTTTATTAATAGGTTTATCAATTAAATGTTCTAAAAAAAATTTATCTTTTTCTATCAAGTCAGAATCATTTTTGGAATAATAGCTATAGTGCAGCCCTACTGCATGTGAATTAGAAATATTTTTTATAAGATTTTGAAATTTTGAGCAATTTATTGAATTATTTTTATCAAATTTTGTTGTTTTGTCTGAAACTAAAAAGAAAAAAATTAATTGATTTTGCAAAAATTTTTCTAATTGTAATAATAAATCAAAAGTATCAAAAACATCATTTTTGAAGTGTAAAAGTGTGAATAATCTATCAAAAACATGTTTAAACTTAAAATTTACAAAATCTCTAATAGCACCACCAAAATTTCTATAAAAACTTTTACACAAATATGAGTAAGCCATATCTATATCAATAGTAACTTGTAATTTATATATCTTCTCGAACTGAATAGGTAAATCATTAAATTTAATTTTTAACTCTTTAGCTAGTAAAAAAATCCATTTATCGACCCAAGGGAAAATGAAATTAAAATTATCGTGAAAAATAGCTGAATTCATTGGTAGAAATCTACCATGCATATCATAATTGTTAGAAAAATATCTTTCCCATCCAGAAATGCAATAAAACACCGCAGAGAAAATATCTTGACAGAAAAAATTTTCATTATTTACAGGAAATAGCGATAAATTATTTTGTGATTTTGCTATTTCTGGCAATAAATCAGAGAAATATCCATCATTTAAAATTGGTGATGTTTTTAAAATATTTATGCTGTTATCATTGGGGAGAATACTATAATTAATATGAGCGAAAGTATTGGTATTAGTTGTCAAAACATAAGGTAGCTCTAGTACTTGATTAAAAATAAAATTTAAAGTAAATTTTAGCCTATCAGAAACAAAATCTGAGTATATCACTATAGAATTACTCATCTAAATTTTTATTTTTCTGTTTAAATAAATAAACTATTAGTTGAAATATTACAGTCCACCCAAAGGGGAAAAGTAATTGAGGTAAAAAATTAGCAAAAAATTTCAAAGGCATTCTAGAAATAAGCCAGCAATAAATAAACATATCTAAATGCAGCATTAGATAAGCAAAGATACCGTGCGAAATTTTTGTTTTAAAAGACCAATTGGATGGTTGAATAAAAGGCATAATAGTACCATAAATACTTAAAGCTAATAAAACAGCCCACCATTCTTTGCCTGCTATTCCCCACCATCTATTGAGCAAAAAGAAGACTAATGTAACTAATGATATTCTAGCTCCCCATCGATAAACTTTGAAACTCCCTTGCAAAAAATCTGCATATTCTGGATCTTGTATTTTCATAAATTAACTACTATGATTTTAAGTTGTTAAACAATAATAATTTTTCGCAAATATATTGAGCAGTGTGTCCATTGCCAAAATAATCTGGGAAAAAATTAGGAGGATTATTAATAAATCTATTAACTAAAGCAATAAATTCATCTATATTCTGTGGCTCTAAAGCACCAGTACCAGCTTGCAATATTTCTATCCATTCAGTTTCTTGACGCATAATTATGCAAGGCTTATGATAGAAATAAGCTTCTTTTTGTACACCACCAGAGTCAGTTAAAATCAATGCAGCAGTATTTTCCATAACTATCATATCAAAAAAAGATAATGGTTCTATTACGATAATATTTTTCAACAAAGCAATTAAATCAAACTCTTTTATTAATTTTTTTGTTCTAGGATGAATGGGAAAAACGACACTATAATTAGTTTGCGTAGCTATGGCATTCAATTTTTCTAAAATCTCTTTTAATCTGTCAGGCTCATCAGTATTAGTATTGCGATGAATAGTAGCCAAAACAAATTTTTTATCATCAAGTTTTAATTTTTCTATAATATTTGATAATCTAAAAGCTTTATCTCTGTAAAAAAGACTATTATCATACATTATGTCTCCAGACAAAAATACGGCTGGATTATCAGATGAATAGGGTGGGAGAGAGTCTAAATGAAATCCTTCATTTAGCAGATTTCTGAGACCAGTGATAGTAGGAGAAAATAGTAATGTAGAAGAGTGATCACATACAATTCGGTTAATTTCTTCAGGCATTTTTTTATTAAAAGACCTTAATCCTGCCTCGATGTGAGCGACAGGGATGTTCATTTTAATAGCAGATATAGAAGCTGCAAGAGTGCTATTTGTATCACCGTATAAAACAACTACATCTGGATTATATTTAATAAAAACTTGTTCAATTTTTTCTAACATTTTTGCAGTTTGAACAGAATGACTAGCAGAGCCAATGCCAAGATTTTCAGTAGGTAAGGGTATTTCCATTTCATTGAAAAAAACACCAGACATATTCGAATCATAATGTTGCCCTGTATGAATGATGATATCTTCGATTTTATCATTGAAAGATTCATTAATCACTCTACTAAGAGCGGCAGCTTTAATAATTTGTGGTCTAGCCCCTATGACATTACAAATTTTCATAGAATAAATTTATAGCAAAGTTACAATTTTAAAATTAAATAAAAGAGTTAAAAGAGAAGGGGGGTTAGGAGGTGGAGTGAAACGAACAAATTAACAAACATTTTTTAAATGTTTCAAACAATATATGATATTTTACTTACTCTAAAATATTCATACCAGGCAAATCTATCCGAAGATGCAAGGTTAAGCATTCTGCCAGTATTACTAATGACGCCTTCTGATAGGTATTTACCTATCGCTACATACCACATAATGTAGTTTTGCA
>JAPXMM010000136.1:0-6815 GCA_033809015.1 Bacteroidales bacterium | reverse complement strand
GGGTGGCTACGAAGTATTTACAAAGTTATATAATGTGGTATATAGTGAAGCACAAGTATTTATTGAATAAATTAATTGAGGATGTGGGGAGGATGTTGAATTTAGCGGCGTCAGATCGACGTGCATACTATGAATACATAAAGCTTAGAGCTAAACCAATAGAAACCCTAACATAAATATTTTATTTACTATTCCCTCTTCACAACTCCCTCTTTCATTTACCCTTGCCACCCCAATTAACTATTCAAATAAAAAAGGGGAAATTTAAAAATTTTCCCCTTTTTTTTGAAACAGATTATTTTATTTATCCTTTTACATATCCTTTTAGATTGAGTACTACTAAGCTATGCTCTGGATCATTAGTGATCACAGTAATTGTTTTTTGTTGTTCCCCTGTTCTACCAGATGTATTAAAGGTGGCTTTGATGACAGATTTTTCTCCTTTTTTCAAAATTGTTTTTTCTGGAGTTGTAGCTGTACATCCGCAGCTAGATTTTACTTTTAAAATTTTGAGATCATTTTTTCCTTCATTTCTAAATGGAAATTCGACTGTAACAGATTGTCCAGATTTAATTGTATCAAAAACAACTTCTGTCTTTTCGAAAACTACTTTAGGAGCATTAGCTTTATCTTTTTCTGTCATCCAGCTGAAATCTTGATTAATATTTGCACTTACATACATTTGTTTAATGGGTTGGTCTGTATCATCAGTTTTGAGTTCAAATCTATCAAAAACATAGCCATAATCATTACGTGCTTTTGCATCATAAGAAATAGCTATTTTTAATTCTTGATCAGGATTTATTACAATGCCTCCAGCAGGTATTTGAATTTTTAGAAATATTGGCAAATTTTCAGCAAATATTGTAATTTTTTTATCACTATTATTATATATGTAGATCGTATCAGTCTTAACTTCAGTATCTTTTATATCATTAAAATTAATATGATTTGATCTGAAACGTAAATTACCAATTACTTGAGGGTAATTATCAGCTTTAGTTTTTGGCTTTGGAATTACATTACCTTTAATAGTCAGAATTACATTTGAATTTTCTGGATCATTAGTAACTACAGTTACAATCTTATTAAAAGCTCCTGGTCTACCTTGTGGATTATAAACTACATCAATAAATCCACTTTGTCCAGGTAGAATAGGTGCCCTAGTATAATCTGAAGTAGTGCAACCGCAAGATGGTCTAACATTTAAAATTTTTAATGTATCATTTCCGATATTTTTAAAATTAAATCTAGCTTTTTGTTTACCATCTTCTTCTTTAAATTGCCCGAAATCATAAACCTTACTTTCAAATAATATCGTTGGTTTTTTCTGAGCATTTATTATCCCTATACTAATAAGGGATAACATAAGTAAAATTGTTATTTTTCTCATATTTTGTTTTTTTGTTATACAAATTTATACAAATTAAATAATATTAAAATTTTATATTAAATTGAAAAAAATTAGTATTAATAATAAAATATTTTTTTTATACTTATAATAATTTTAGATAAATAAGTATTTAACATTTTCAATAAAAATTTACAAATAAATTTAATTTTCACGAAAATTATAATTATTTTTACAAAAAAATTATGTTTACACAGTCAGTTTATATTAATCGAAGAAATAATTTAAAATCCAAAGGATTAAAAGGTATAGGGTTACTTTTAGGTAATACAGAATCTCCAATGAATTATGCAGCAAATACATATAAGTTCAGACAAGATAGTACATTTTTATATTTTTTTGGTTTAAATTTATCAAATCTAGCAGGTGTGATAGATTTTGACAATGGAGAAGAATACATTTTCGGTGATGATGTGGAAATAGATGACATTATCTGGATGGGACCACAACCTACTATGAAAGAATTAGCCAGTCAAGTGGGTGTAAATAAAGTTTTGCCTTTTAGCAATTTATATGAATATATATCTAAACAGCTAAACCTAAATCGAGAGATACATTTTTTACCACCATATAGAGCAGAAAATAAAATATTATTAAATGAACTATTAGGTATCCCTATTAAAAAATTAAAAAACAAATCCTCAGTAGATTTAGTGCGAGCAGTAGTATCGCTAAGATCTATTAAAAGTAACGAAGAAATAGCTGAAATGGAAATAGCTGCAGAAATAGGTTATAAAATGCATATGTGTGTTTTCAAAATGGCTAAACCTGGAATTAAAGAACAAGAAATAGCAGGGATGATGGATGGTATATCATATCAATATGGCGAAGGACCTTCTTTCCCAACTATTTTATCTGTGCATGGTGAAACATTGCACAATCCTTATCACAATAATATCATGCAGTCAGGTCAACTTTTATTAGCTGATGCTGGTGCTCAAGCTAATAGCTTCTATGCTAGTGATTATACTAGAGTTACTCCTATAAGTGGAAAATTTACTCAAAAACAAAAAGAAATTTACGAAATCGTCCGTAGAGCAAATCAAAATACAATTGAGATGTCTGCTCCAGGACAAAAATATTTGGATATTCATCTATCTGCTGCTAAAGTGATTGCTAGTGGTTTAATAGAATTAGGACTAATGAAAGGAAATCCAGATGAAGCCGTAGCTAAAGGAGCACATACACTATTTTTTGTTCATGGACTTGGTCATATGCTAGGATTAGATGTACATGATATGGAAGATCTAGGCGAAAATTATGTAGGCTATGACAATGAATTAAATCGCTCTAAAGAATTTGGTACAGGTTCTCTACGATTCGCTAGGACACTCAAACCTGGGATGGTAGTAACTGATGAACCTGGCATTTATTTCATCCCAGCATTAATAGAAAAATGGAAATCAGAAAATAAATTAACTGAATTTATTAATTATAATCAAGTAGAAAAATATTTGGATTTTGGTGGTATCAGATTAGAAGACGATGTATTGATCACAGATAACGGTTGCAGGTTAATAGGCAAAAGACTTCCTATCACTATTGATGAAGTAGAAAATGCTATGAAAGAATAAAGCTACAAAATTTATTTACTGATAGTAACATACAGCAATAATATTAGTAATTTTACAAAAAATATAATTATGTTTAGTGGAATAGTAGAGCAATTAGGTAAAATTAAAAAAATAGAACGCCAAGGTAGTAATATCAATTTTACTATTAAAGCTCCGATGGCTTCAGAGTTAAAAATAGATCAAAGTATTAGCCATGATGGTGTATGCTTGACTGTAGTATGGGTAGATAATGCCAATCTACTTTATAAAGTAACTGCTATAGATGAAACATTGAATAGAACATGCTTAAAAAATTGGGAAGAAGGGTACGAAGTAAACCTAGAACGTTCTATACCAGCAAATGGTCGCTTTGATGGACATATCGTACAAGGGCACGTAGATCAAACTGGTATAGTAACTAGGATAGAAGAGCTCGATGGTAGCTGGAAATATTTCATAGAATATGATCAATCACACGGTAATATTACTGTGGAGAAAGGCTCTATATCGGTTAATGGTGTTAGCCTCACTGTAGTCGATAGTGAAAAAAATTTGTTTTCTGTAGCTATAATACCTTATACTTATGAAAATACTAATTTCCATAATTTCAAAATTGGTACTATAGTAAATTTAGAATTCGACATTATAGGTAAATACATTAAAAAGATTTTAGAAGAATATGAAATTATAAAATGAAAAAATTTTTTTATATAAAATCTTTTTCATAATTTTGCAAAGTAAATTTGGTCCGGTAGTTCAGTTTGGTTAGAATGCATGCCTGTCACGCATGAGGTCGCGGGTTCGAGCCCCGTCCGGACCGCTAAAAGAGAGATTTTCTAAAAAATCTCTCTTTTTTTATTTTTCTAATTACTATAAATATTTTAGATTTGTAAATAAATTATTTTTTTCACAAAATTATGACAACAGAGGAAGCTATTGAAAGAATAAAATATTTAACTGCAGAGCTTAATAAGCATAATTATCTCTATTATGTAAAAAATGAACCAGCAATTTCAGATTTTGAGTTTGATCAATTGATGAAAGAGTTAGAACAACTAGAAAAGCAATATAATTACCGTGAACCAGATAGTCCTACTCAAAGAGTCGGAGGATTTATCACTAAAGAGTTCCCTAATCAGCCACACCGTTTTCCAATGCTTTCATTAGATAATAGCTATGACTGGAATGATGTGGTTACTTTTTTTCAAAGAAATATACCTGATTTAGAAGCTATAGAATTTGTAGCAGAGCTTAAATATGATGGATTAGCAATAAGTTGTATTTATGAAAATGGAATTCTAACTAATGCCTTAACACGAGGTGATGGCATGGTAGGAGAAGTGGTAACAAATAATGTGAGAACCATTAAAAATGTTCCTTTAAGGCTTTTTGGCGATTACCCAAATTGGGTAGATATACGAGGTGAAATAATAATGCCTTTCGAATCTTTTAATAAATTAAATGAAGAAAGAGACGAAAATGGTGAAGAGCCATTTGCTAATCCGAGAAATGCTGCAGCTGGTTCACTAAAATTACAAGATTCTTCGCTAGTAGCTAAAAGAAATTTGCAATTTATGCCTTATGATGTTTTCACTGAAACTCCTATTTTTACTAATCATTACGAAGTAATGATGAAAGCTAAAGAATGGGGAGTACCTGTTACTCCTTATATTAGATTGTGCCATGGATTGAATGAAGTTAAGCAGTTCATAGAAGAATATGAAACTAAACGCGATCAGTTGCCTTTTGGAATAGATGGAGTTGTCATTAAAGTTAATAGCTATGAACTACAAAAGCAATTAGGATCCACAGCTAAATATCCACGTTGGGCAGTAGCTTTCAAGTATAAACCAGAGCAAGCTCTCACTCAAATAATTTCTGTAGATTTTCAAGTAGGGCGTACTGGTGTAATAACACCTGTAGCTAATCTAAATCCAGTTTTTATCAGTGGTACAACAGTTAAAAGAGTTACTTTGCATAATTTTGACTTTGTCAAACAAAATGATATTCATGTAAAAGATTATGTATGGATAGAAAAAAGCGGAGAAATAATTCCTAAAGTAGTAAAAGTAGAAATAGACAGACGACCACCTGATGCATCTCCAGTATTGCCACCAAAGTTTTGTCCTGCATGCAATAGCCCTACCATATATAATCAAGGAGAACCATTTGTATATTGCTCTAATGAAAAAACTTGCCCTCCTCAAATATTAGGGAAACTGCAACATTTTATTAGCAAAGATGCTATGGACATAGAAACTCTAGGCGAAGGGAAAATAGAATTACTTTTTAGAAAAGGACTAGTAAAATCTCCTGCTGATCTTTATGATTTGAAATATGATCAGTTATTCGGTTTAGAAAATGAATATGAATCATCAGATGGTAAAATACGAAAAGTTAGATTCCAACAAAAAACAGTGGAAAATATTCTGAAATCAATAGAAAAATCTAAATCAAAACCATTTGATAGAGTATTGTATGCTCTCGGGATCAAAAACGTAGGTTCTATAATGGCTAAAAATATAGCCAATTATGCACGATCATTAGATAGATTAATGCAAATGAGCAAAGAAGAACTAATACAAATACCAGATGTAGGAGAAATAACAGCTCAATCTATAATAGATTGGTTTTCAGATTCAGATAATCTCGATTTAATAAAAAGATTAAAAAAAGCTGGCTTGCAATTTGATTTAGAAAAAGAAAAACAACAGTCAGAAAAGTTAAAAGGATTAAATTTTGTGATTTCTGGTGTTTTCGAGGAAATAGAAAGGGATGATTTGAAAAAATTAATAGAAATTAATGGCGGTAAAATACTTTCATCAGTATCAAGTAATACTGATTATTTGATCGCAGGAGAAAACATGGGTCCTGCTAAACGCCAAAAAGCTAATGAACTAAATATTCCGATTATTACTTTTAAAGAATTTTTAGAAAAATTTAAAATATAAAAATATGAAAAATTCAATTTTATTAATACTATTTTTCAATTTATTTTTTATAAATATTGAAAATAGTTCTGCCCAATTAACACAAATCAAACAAATTAATTTTGTTTTCAAAACTCCCCCTCTATCCCCCGAATATAATAGAGAACAAGAATTTATTATTAAAAATAATAAATTCAAATTAACTATAAAAAAACAAAATGAAGTCATAGCAAAGACAAAAGTAAAAATAAGCTCAGAAGAGTGGAAAAACATCACAAAATATTTTAATACAAATAAGATACAAATCGGTCCTGAAAAAACAAAATATGACTATGAAGGGTGCGTAGGAGGAGTCACTTATATGGCTACAGTGATATATAAAAATAAAGAAGTCCAAAAGGGTTTGTGCTATGAATGTGCTAATAAGCAATTTGGCAATATGCACGGCAATGTGAGAGAATTGTATAATTATTTAAAGACACTGATTATGGATTTTAAAGAATTAAATGAATGAGCTAAACGATGACTAAAACGCGAAACTAAAATATTTTTAGAGATATGTTTTAAAGGTAATGAAACCTTTATTTATGTTTAACTTTTCATGTTAAATATATTTGTTATTTTTACAAAAAATTTAAATTATGGAATATACAGTTGAAAATATACAAAAGATGCTGGCTCTGACCAAAGAGGGTAAACGTGAATTTTTAGATAATCTCTACCAATTCCTCAATGAGAATAGATTAACAGCATTAGACTATCAGAGAATAAAGATTCTATCTACTGCTCCTATATGTCCCAGATGTGATTGCGAATATGTAACTAAAGCTGGTGTGAGTGATGGCAGACAAGTATATAAATGCAAAAGTTGTGGTTACAGATTCAGAGAAACTGCAAAATCGATAGTTTATTACTCCCATA
>JAPXMM010000135.1:0-6864 GCA_033809015.1 Bacteroidales bacterium | reverse complement strand
ATTGATATAGCTGATCGAGGAAATCTCGCTTATGATCCTTGGGTAGAGCCAAGTATTTATCGATATTTTCTAATAATTCCTTCATAATTATAAAATTTGAACAAAATTAATGAATATTATTGAAATAATAAATGTTTTAAAGTATAACATAAAAATATTATTTATTCGTTTGTTTTATTTATGTTATGAAAAATTTTTTTAGGAATCATTTTTATAAAATTGTAATAATTTCTTAAACAAAGTAATTACTATTTATTTTAAAATTTTTTATAATTAAATTAATACTGTTTCAAAAATCATGAGTATAAAATATTTTAAAAATTTTTTTATATTCATTTTTTTATATATTTTTGTAATAAAATTTATATAAAATAATGCAAATATGTAACAAAACTATAATTTTAACATTTATAATATTTTTATTTATAGTTCAAATAAGTTTTGCTCAAACTAATGATTCACTTGATATTAAGTGGAATTATAATAAATTGATGGAGCCATATTCATTTGATAATGGATTAATAATCACCCCTCCCCCATACTTTGTTCCTTTTAAGCAAAAAGATAAGGAAGGTTTAATAAATCCTCAAATGTTGTCAAGTATAGAATTACAAAAAAAAAACAATGTACCATTCACTATATTAGCTAATCAAATAAAAGAAAATTTAGAAAAACAAAAAATATTTTTGATAAACGAAGAAAAAAATTTAACAAATAGCAATAAATCTTGTCTAATTTATGAATTTATTTATAATGCAATGTCGTCAAATGAAGAAAGTATAGATTTTCATCAAATAATATTAATAACTGGTGATTATAAACAAAGCATAGTAGCCATAGCTGTATTTCCAGAAATGCATTATAAACTTTTGCATCTTGTTATGAGAGAATCATTATTATCAATAGATTGGAAGGATTCCGAATTATGAAAAAATTTATATTATTTTTTTTAATTATAATTACATTGTTTGCTAATTTTTTAAAGTCGCAAACTTATGTAGTAACTCATAATGTAAATTGGGAGGCTCATAATCAAAATATGTGGGGACCAAACGGTAGTCCTATAACTTTAGATCAAGATATAAATTTTTTTGATGTAGAATTTGGACCATATAATACAACTATTGGGAGTATTGCTGATTTAGGATTTTTAGGTGAATGGGGAGCTGAGCTAGATTTTGACACTTGGTTTAGATTAGGTAGCCATTTAGGAATACATGGTTTTACTACTGGATATGTGGATGTAGATTATCCTGTTAGAATTAAAATGACTGTGCCACAAAATAACTCTTTCTGCCCAGGTGATACAGTATCTGTACTTTCGCAATATGAAATTAGGAGTGGATGGAATTTAGATACACATTTCCCTAATGCAGGTGTAATAGGATTATATTTAGACTTTGGTTTTAATTTGAATTTAGATGCAACAATATGCGCCTACTCATGTTTCGATGTTAGTATTATAGACGTTAATATCCCTTATGATACTATACCTATATTAGAATTGAATAGCATAACTGGAGTTTTTAGCTATCCATGCTTAGATCCTACTTCTTTTCCACCAATTACAATTTGTCATAATCAGGTCTTACCTATTGTTTTTAATATTCCTAGTATTGGACTTACTGGTAGTATAACATTACCATATGTAGAAACACATGATTGGAAAGAAGTCGTAAGTGCTTGCGAGCAAAATTTATATGCTAAAGGAGATTGTACATGGATAAGGTTAGATATTAATGTTATTGATTTGTTATCAACTATTGTTGGCTTCATTCCTCCCCCTACTGGACCAGCAATTCAACAATTCCTTTCATTATTAAATGGAAGCATAGATATTTCTATTATTCATATACAATATAGTTTATTTAATGCATATTTCACTATTAAAAGTACCATGATACAAGAATTTGCTTTTAAACCAAAAGTATGGAATAATCTATCTTTACCTACTCCAGTAGAATATTTTATCACAGATCCGACATCAAATGACTCTATAGTTAATGAAGATATAAGTAATGAAATAAGTTTTTTAGCTTGTCAAGATTTACATTTTAAATGGCCATGTAAGGATTTCCCTAGTATGAATATTGATATAATGCATAGTTTAACCAATGATTTTACTAATCATACCTTTGATAGTATAAGTTTTGATTTTACTATTAGTGCGTTGGAATTTTGGATAGATATTAATTTGAGAAGATCTCAAATTTTTGATATAATACCAGATCTATGTATAGATATACCTACTGATGATAATGATTCTAATGCTGTAGATAGTACCATTTGCATAATACCAACTATATATAATAATTTAAGACTAGAACCAACCAGACTAAGTATTCATATAGGTCCATTATTCTCTCAGACTTTCCCATTAGGGCATATTCCTATTACATGGTTTAATGAAACATGGGAATTAGATGGATTCAATGATACTGTTTTTCCTCCTCTTACGATGAATACTAATTGTCCAAATTTATCAGAAGAGGATTTAATAATACATCAAATTGCTTGTCATGGTGATAGTACAGGTAGTATAACTATAGTTGTCAGTGGAGGACGTCCTCCATTTACTTATGCATGGTCTACGGGTGATACTATAACCACTAATGATACCACTAATACTCTTGGTAATTTACCTGCGGGATTGTATTACATTACTGTTTATGATCAAAATAATTGCTCTATAACAGATTCAGCAGAACTTATAAATCTATACCCTCCTTTAATAGTTAATCCCTTTGTTACTAATGTTACTTGCGAAGGAGGTAGTGATGGAAGTATTGTCCTTACAACTAATGGTGGGAATCCACCTTATAATTATTTGTGGACAAATAATGCTTCTGGTCCCATTAATGATAATTTACAAGCTGGTAGTTATAGCGTAACTGTAACTGATACTGAAGGATGTGATACCTCATTGGCTTTCTCATTAATAGAACTTTATCCACTACCACCAGTTAATATTGTTATTTCTCCAGATAAAGGTTGCCAACCATTATTGATAACAGCTAAAGAGAATAGTACTAATCAAGGTCAAACTTATTTATGGAATTTCGGAGATGGCACTTTTAGTACAGATAAATATAATCAACATTTATATAATAATAATGGTACTTATCATATTAGCTGCGAAGTCACTTCTGTAAACGGGTGCGTTAATTCTCAGAGTGTAGATGTTATTGTTTATCCTAAACCAAATGCCGACTTTTCATATACGCCTGAGATGGTTGATATTGCTAATAATTTTGTATATTTTGTAAATAATTCCGATAATACTCATAATTCTATATGGGATTTCGGTGATGAAAACCTAAGTAATGAGATAAATCCATATCATAGCTATAGTGATACTGGTATATATGTCATCACTTTGTATATAACAACCGAGCATGGTTGCATGGATACTACTTATAAATCTATTGTAGTTGGTGATATTTCTACTTTTTATATCCCTAATGCCTTCTCGCCTGATGGAGATGGAATAAATGATATTTTTATGCCTAAAGCTCAAAATTTATCTTCAGAGTATTACGAATTTAAAATTTTTGATAGATGGGGTAAAATGTTGTTTAATACTACACAAATAGGCAATGGCTGGGATGGCAAATTTAATGGTGAAAAATGTAAACCTGGTGTTTATACATATCATATAAAGTATTTAAATGAAGAGAATCTAAAATCAGAGAAATGGGGCGTGGTAATATTAGTTAGATAGTTTAATAAATTTTAAGTGGTAACATTTTTTAAACATTTTTTGATAGGTGTTTATTTATAACAATTTTCAATTGTTTAAAATTAAGTATTATATCAATATTTCAAATTTATCGCTATTAAATATGGATCTTATTAAAAAATCATATATTACTATAATTATATTAATTTTTATATTTTAGAAATATAGACTTTCATATTAGCCTATAATTTTAATACATTATTCAAAATTATTAAAAATCAATATAAAATACTAAATGTTAAACATAAATGTTTTATCTATAATCTTAAAGACCTGAAAATGACTAAAAATCAATTTTGATTGATATAATGTTCAATAAAGAAATTATAATAATTGTTTTCATCTTTTTGTTTGAAAAAAATTGGATAATTTATAGAACTGATAATGAAAATTTTACAATCCCCTTTTTTTAGAGTATTTTTAAAATTTTGATTTTCTTTAATATTGTTATAATATTTTAATGCTTCAGATTTAGATTTAAAATAGCCAATAGAAGCTATCATGCGAGTATCATTTAAAAAAGTTACATTCACAGTAAATTTATCAGATGAATATGATTGTTGGTTAAAATCTGTTATAGCTATTTTCATATCATTAGCAGTTAATTTTAAAGGATCAAAAGAGATAATAACAAGGTTAATATCATCATCTTTAGGCAATTTATATATTTTTTTGGTATTATTAATAGAATCTGTAGTATTATTAGCTATATCAGTATTATCATTTGTTACCTTTTCATTTAATAAAGATAATAAATACTTAGATTGAGAAGCCACTTCAGTATTAGGATATGAATTTATAATATTAGGTAAAATAGAAAGTAAAGTGTCGCGTTTAGTTATATTAGCTAATGCTAAAGCTTTAATATATGATAATCTAGCTAGTACTTCCAAATCATGAAATTTTGCAATACCACTATCAGCTAATGCTACTGTTTTGGTATATTCATTATTCTGCAAAGCTTTTAAAGTTTCCATAATATGTTCACCAGCTATATCTTCCTCAGAAGATACATGTTTATAATATTCAGGATCTAAAACTAAATGAGCATAAAATGAATTAGGATATAACTTTAAAAGGCTATCTTCGCAAGATTGAGCATCAGTATTTCTACTTATTTCAGATGCAGAAATATAGCATAAATAGTATGCTTCATCAGCTTTTTCATTTTTAGGAAATCTATTATTAAGTTCCTGGAAATAATAAATAGCTTTATCGTATTCTTTTAAATTATTAAAATATATTTTACTAGCAGTATATAGAGCTGTTTCTATTCGTTTATTTGAATTAGCAAAATCTTCTGGAGTTTTAGGAATATTTTTTAAATAAAATTCTGGTTTAATAGGATCCGAAGCATTTTTAGAAGAATCAGAAGTTATAAAGGTAGAATCTTCAAAAGTATAATCTTCCATTATAGGAGTTTTATTTTTCAAACGCCACAAATCCTCTAGGGGTCTATTACCCCATCTTTGCTTAAATTCATTTTTACCTAAAGTTAAAGTGTTTGTATTATAAAAATACCATTCATTACTACTGGAAGCAGTATTATAAAAGACTGGAGCATTAGCTAACTGCTGTTGTAATTTTTGTTGTTCTTCTTGTTTTTTTCTTTGTTCTTCTATTTTATAATTTTGAATCAATTTATCAATATGAGCTAACAATTCTTGTTCAGATAATTTGGAAAGTTTTTGTAAAGAATCCTCTAAAGTAATGGTATTGAGTGCCGTAATAAGCTCATTAAGTATAGCCGCTCTATTTTGATGCTTTTGATAATCGGGGAAATTTTTAGGCATAACTTGTACAGCTGAGTCATAATAAGCTTGAGCATCTTTATATAGTCGTTTATTGAAATATATATCACCTAGGGTTGTATAAGTAAGAGCTTTTTGATATTGATTAGTAGAACTATTATGAGCAGATAATTTAAAATATTCTAAAGCTTGATTTTCATTTTTCTGATTCAATTCTATCTTAGCAAGAGCATAATAAAGAGCATCTAAATATTCTTTATTTTTAGAATCTTTAATTAATTTTAATAAAGATTTTTTAAGATTTTCTGATTTACTATTTGTATTTTCTAAACATTGGGCAGCTAATATATTGCCATATAGAGTCATTTCATAAGGTGGATTTTTTTTGAAAAGAGTATTAAGAGTGGCTAAAGCTTCTTGATTCTTATTTAATTTATTTAACAATTGAGCTTTAATAAATAATAAACGACATTCAATATCTTTATTTTGCTTTTTTGCAAGAGCCTTGTCAATAGAGGATATAGCTTGTGGATAGTCTTTAACTTTAATATAATAATCGGCTTCAACAAGATAATATAATTTATTAATATTATTATTAGTAAAGCCACTGCTTATACGATCTTCAGCTTGAGCAAGTAGATTTAAAACTTGTCCAGTTTTACCCTCAATCAAATAAGTTATAGCATCCCATAACAATGCTTCAGTAGCTTCAGGATTTTTATCAAAATAAACTATAACGTGAGAAAAAATCTCATGAGCACCGGTATAATCCTGCTTTAATAAACGAGCTTTGCCAATTATCAAATATGCATCATCTATCCATTTCACATATTCCACACCATTAAAGTTCATACTATGTTTTGCAATAACTTTCATCCCTTTTTCTATTGTTCGTTCACACAAAGGCGATACAGCAGATAACTGTTGATGATTATCAAAAGTAAAAACTCTTAAAATTTCATTATAATTATCAATATTTTGATCATTAATCAATGTGAAAGCTTGTTTTAAAGCTTCTTTGCCATTAAAATAAGCATTGAAATGAGCAGTTAAATTATGATATGTTCTAGAAGTAAAAGTATTTTTTTTAGTAGAACAAGCCACCAAAAAAATGAGTAAGGCAATCAGAACAGGAATAAATTTTCTAAATTTATGCATTTGTAAAAGATTAAATAAAATGATTAACGAATTTTAAGCAAAATTAATATATTTGAATAAATAAGGCAAGAAAAAATGGGAAATGAATTTTATTTATGTTAGAGTTTCTATTGGTTTAGCTCTAAGCTTTATGTATTCATAATATGCACGTCGATCTGACGCCGCTAAATTCAACATCCTCCCCACATCCTCAATTAATTTATTCAATAAATACTT
>JAPXMM010000134.1:0-6881 GCA_033809015.1 Bacteroidales bacterium | reverse complement strand
AGACCGAGGGAAAAAACGTAAGTATTTACTTGCAAAATAATGAATATAAGTAGTATCTGCCGGGTCAATAAGAACGAAAGAGCCATCTTCATTCATTTTATATTCAATAAAACTAATTATATATTTAGCAGTGTCTTTACCGTTATTTACTAGTGTAACCTCTTGAATATTATTATTTCCCTCAAATACTACTCTTCGCGGGAAAATCATAACATCACTTTGAGAATATAAATTAATATTTGTTAAAAATAAAATAAAATTAACCAAAAATGTTTTAATATAAAATTTACTTGTTATCATTTATCTTCAACTTTCTTTTGGTTTGATAATAATCTATATATTGTGGATTTTCCTATTGCTAATCTTTTAGCTACTTCATCTATGTTATGATTAAATGTATTTAAATAATGCATAATAATTTTCTCTTTATATTCATTTAATGTTAATTGTTTTTCTAAAAAAACACTACTACAAAAATTATGCCTTGAAAAAATTATATCCTTTTCAGCAATAACATTATTATCTGATAATACACAAGCTAATTCAATAATTGATTTCAGCTCTCTTACATTACCAGGGAAATCGTATGAAAATAATTTATCAAGAGCACCTTGAGTTAATTTTTTATTTTTTATATTATTTCTTTTGCAATAATTTTGTATAAAATATTGTGATAACCTTGGAATATCATTTATACGTTCTATCAGTGGAGGCAAAACTATTGTAAGTCCTAATAATCTATAATACAAGTCTTCCCTAAAATTACCTTTTCTAACTTCTTCCCATAAATTTTTATTCGATGCTATAATAACTTTTAAGTTTAAATCAATAAATTTATTACTTCCTACTCGTGAAATTTTAAAATCTTGTAGAACGCGTAATAATTTAGCTTGAATGTTTAATGAAATATTAGCAATCTCATCGATGAATAAAGTACCATTATTGGCTTCTTCCATTTTCCCAATTTTTGTAGATTTAGCATCTGTAAAGGCACCTTTATTATAACCAAATAGTTCTGATTCTATTAGCTCTTCAGGTATAGCAAAAATATCTATAGGAACAAATGGATAATTGGCACGATTAGAATTACTATGTATTGTTTTAGCAACAACTTCTTTGCCAGTGCCAGTCTCTCCAAATATCGATACAATAATATCTGTTTTGCTAGCTTTCTCGATAATTGGATAAATTTCTAACATTTTTTTACTCTCGCCTATTAAATGTAAACTATTAAAATTATTAATAAATCTTTCTGGTATAAACTTATTTTTTTTAATATCTTTAATATCATTTAATAGCCTTATCTCTAACCTATCATTTTTAATAATAAAATCATAAGCTCCATTTTTTAAAAAATTTGCCACATCTTCTATTTCTATAGTAGATTGATTTGAAATAATAATAATTTCTTGGTTTATTTGTTTTTTATTACAAATACTAATAATATCTATATAATCATCATATTTAATTGTATTTAATATGATTACATCTGGTATTTTATATAAATTATCTATTAACTTATCTTTATATTCAAAATTTAGAATTTTATTTTAAGGTTCTTTGGATAAATTACTATATATCAACTTGTTTATAGAATTGCTTTTATCTAAAATAAATATTATAAAATTTTTCATTAACAATCGAAATAAAAAGCAAAATTAAAATTTTTTGCCTACTTTATAATTTTATTCTTAAAAAATCATATTTATAACAGATTTTACTTAATAATAAATTTCCTAATTAATTTAAAAAATACCAACAAAAATTTTGTTTATAAACTAGTTTTTATTAATTTAGCTAAAATGATCTAAGTAAAATAAGACAATGTATGCTTTGGTAGATTGCAATAATTTTTATGTATCTTGTGAGAGAGTTTTTGATCCATCGCTAAATGGTAAGACAGTGGTAGTTTTATCAAACAATGATGGATGTGTAATATCTCGTAGTAACGAAGCCAAAGCCATCGGAATACCAATGGGCAAACCTGCTTTTGAATTAAAAGAACTTATAGAAAAGTATAACATTAAAGTTTTTTCAACCAATTTTCCACTTTATGGTGATATGAGCTCAAGAGTGATGAACATACTTGCAGAATTTTCGCCAGAAATAGAAATATATAGCATAGATGAGGCTTTCCTAAATCTCAAAGGATACAAATATATTGAATTAGAAGATTATGCTAAAAAAATCAAAGATACAGTATATCTCTGTACTGGTATACCTGCGAGTATAGGTATCGGAGCCACTAAAACATTAGCAAAAGCTGCAGAATTTTTTGCCAAAAAAGATCCTAAAAACAAAGGTATTTGCATTATATCTCAAGAAAATAGCAAGGAATATCTTGCCAAGCTACCAATAGATGAGGTATGGGGCATCGGACGACAACATTATAAAATGCTAAATAAATATGGAGTAAAGACCGCTTTAGATTTTGTGAACTTACGTCCTCAATGGGTGAGAAATCAAATGACAGTAATAGGCTCTAAAACTCAAGAAGAACTTATGGGCAAGGAATGCTTTGATCTGACAACATCTCCACTATCTAAAAAAAATATTTGTGTCTCCCGTTCTTTTGGCAATATGATAAGTGAATATTCTTTATTAGCAGAGGCTGTATCTAATTTCGCAGCAAGTTGTGCTGAAAAACTCAGACAACAGCATTCTTGTGCATCTACCATTATGGTTTTTGTTATAACTAATAGGTTTAGAAAAGACCTGCCTCAATATGCTAAAAATGCTATTATCAATATGCCTGTAGCTACTAATAGTACTTTTGAAATCATAAAATATGCTCTATTTATTCTACGTAGTATTTATAAAAATGGATATCAGTATAAAAAAGCTGGTGTTATCATAAGTAATATAGTACCAGATAATGCTGTACAAACTGCTCTTTTCGATGATACAGACCGTGAGAAACAAAATAAAGTAATGCTAGCAATGGATAATATTAATAAAAAATACGGACGTAATACGTTAAAAATAGCTGCTATGGGTAAACGTAGAGAATGGAAACTGAGACAAGAGAAATTATCGCGTGCCTACACTACCAAATGGCAAGATATTATTAATGTAAAAGTCTGAAAAAATTAAATTTTTTGAATTAATCGTTTAATTAATAAAAAATTATTAGTGATACATTCGCAATAATAACTTTATTTTTTAAGAGTATAATTTATTTTTAATAAAATCTTTCTTTAATGGTGGCTGAGTAGAGCGAAGCTCGTATCGAAGCCACACAAAGAAAGAAACAAAAAATCATTTCCCACCTTGGTATTAAATATTATTACATAAAAATACAAACAATACATATATAAATAAAGATAATAAAAATTATCTTTATTTATATGCATCTCCCTTATTCCTCTTTTAATCTTTCTATTGCTGCTTTTACCAAACTTATGAATAATGGATGTGGTTTCTCAAATCGGCTTTTATATTCTGGATGAAATTGTACTCCAATAAAAAAAGGATGATCTTCTATTTCTACTGCTTCTACTAACTGTTCTGTAGGATTTATGCCTACTGCTTTCATACCGTTTGCTTCGAATGTTTCTAAATATTTATTATTAAACTCGTATCTATGTCTATGCCTTTCATATACTATATCTTCTTTATAGCATCCATATAGTTTAGAATTTTTTGAAATTTTACAAGGATAAGCTCCCAATCTCATAGTTCCGCCTTTAACTGATATCTTTTTTTGATTTTCCATTAAATCTATTACTGGGTTTAAGCATCTTGGATCTATTTCTCTGCTATTAGCATCTTTTAGATTCAAGACATTTCGTGCAAATTCTACTACTGCCATTTGCATGCCTAAGCAGATACCTAAGAAAGGTATTTTATTTTCTCTCGCATATTTAGATGTTAAAATTTTCCCTTCTAATCCGCGTTCACCGAATCCAGGTGCTATTAAGATACCTTGATATTGGCCAAGTAAATCATTTAAATTTTCTTCTTTAATATTTTCTGAGCTGATAAAGTCTAGATTTACTTTTGTTTCTAAAAAAGCTCCAGCATGGATAAATGATTCCATTATAGATTTATATGCATCTTTTAGTTCTACATATTTCCCTACAAGTGCAATTTCTACAACATTTTTATAATTTTCTAATTTATTTAATAGATTTATCCATTTAGTAAGGTCAGATTTATTTGAATTTTCTATTCCAAATTTATCTAAAATTACTTCGTCTAGTTTCTCATCAAGCATTCTTATAGGTACTTGATAAATAGTATCTAAATCTATGTTTTCTATTACAGCACGAGGTTCTACATTACAAAAAAGAGCTAATTTTTGGCGAATAGAATCTGTAATAGGCACTTGTGTACGACATATCAAAATATCAGGTTGTACTCCTAGCTCTTGAAGGTTTTTTACAGAGTGTTGTGTGGGTTTAGTTTTTAATTCACCAATGTTAGCTAAATAAGGTAATAAAGTCAAATGCATAACAAGAGCACGTTTGCCTAATTCCAATCTTAATTGTCTAACTGCCTCTATAAAAGGCAATGATTCTATATCACCTACAGTACCGCCTATTTCAATAATTATAAAATCATAATCTCCGTTAAATTCTAATAATCTAATGCGATATTTTATCTCATCGGTGATATGAGGGATTACCTGTACAGTTTCACCCAAATAATCTCCTCTACGTTCTTTTTCTATTACATTCAAATAAATTTTACCTGCTGTTACATTATTTGCTTGAGAAGTGTTAATATTTATAAATCTTTCATAATGTCCAAGGTCTAGATCAGTTTCTGCTCCATCCTCTGTCACATAGCATTCACCATGTTCATAAGGATTAAGTGTCCCTGGGTCTACATTAATATATGGATCTAATTTTTGAATTGTAACAGAATAACCTCTAGATTGCAAAAGTTTACCTACAGAAGCTGATACAATACCTTTACCAAGGCTAGAAACTACTCCACCAGTTACAAATATATATCTAGTATTTTTAGTCATCTTTTTCTATTTTTATATTGCAAAATTATATTAATTTAATTTTAAAAAAAAATACATAAAAATTTTAAAAGCATTTAGGATTTATACCTAGTACGTATTTATTTATTATTTTTAATTTATCAAAAAATTCATAACCAGCAAAATCTATCATCATAAAAAATTTAATTGTTTTTTGATATTCATCTAACAATTTCCTCGCCAAAGGATAATAGCTCCAGTGCCAAGGTTCAGGTTGATATCCATCGCGTCTATCCTTATCAAATGATATATATGGCTCACAAAAGCCGTAATTATCAGCATTTTTTTGTAACCATTCATAAATTTTTTTACCTTCATTAGTTTTGAAATATGATGGTTCTACACTATTGAGATCTATGTCTGTTCCCCAATGATGTCGAGAAGTTCCTGGCATTGCAGTATATTTTAATATTTCTTTAGTTCTTTCAAAATCATCAGGTATAGCTAGATACAAATCTTCATTATTTACTGGAGTGTATCCGAACCATTTATCTTCCCATAATTTTTTTTGATATTCATAGCTTCTAAATCCGCTAACAATTATCAAAGTTATGCTATCATTTTGTGCAGCTTCATGCATTTTTTTAAAAGCTTCATAAACTTCTTTTCTCAGATATATTTCCTTGCCATTTTCAGTAAATTTTTTATCTACTAAAACAAAGTTACTATCACTCTGTGGGTCTATTTTCCCCAATAAATATTTCTCTTCCATTTGTCCATTTACATTTAAAAATATAAAAAATAAAAAACTAAAAAATATAAATTTTTTAATTATTTCCATCTTTGTACCATATTTAGAGCAGTGTTTACGATATTTTCTGATGTAAATCCAAAATAGTTCATTAATTGAGATGGTTTGCCACTCTCTCCAAATCTATCTTCCATAGCTATAGCACTTATAGGTACTTGATAATATTCAGAGCACACTTCTGATACAGCAGAATATAATCCACCGAATTTTTGATGTTCTTCAACAGTAACTATTACTTTACATTGTTTCGCAATATAACTTATTGTTTCAATATCTATGGGTTTTATAGTATGAATATTCACTACTGCAGCATCAATTTTATGATTTTCATATAAAAAATTAGCTGCTTTCAAACTTTCCCACACTAAAGATCCTGTAGACATAATTGCAATATCCCAGCCATTTCTCAGTACTTGAGCTCTGCCGATCTGAGGAATAATATTTTTATCTGAAAAATTAGGCATAGGCTCTCTACCAAATCTAATATATACTGGGCCATTTACTTGTTCTATAGCAGCTAAAAGTAGATTTTTTGTTTGGTTAGCATCGCAAGGTGACAATACAGTCATATTAGGTAGAGACCGCATCACTGCTAAATCTTCTAATGCTTGATGAGTAGCTCCATCTGGTCCTACGCTTATGCCGGCATGTGCACCACCGATTATCACTTTTGCATTATTATAACAAATGGACGTCCTCACTTGATCTGCACATCTGAAAGCAGCAAAAACTCCATAGGTACTAAAAACAGGAAGCAATCCTGAGATAGCCATTCCTGCAGCGGTAGCTGCTATATTTTGCTCTGCAATACCAAAACTATAAAACCTATCTGGATATTTTGATTTAAACAAATCTAATCCTACTGATGCAGTGATATCTGCTCCTAGAACTACTAGATTTGAATATTTTTCACCAGCTTCTAATACTCCTTCGCCGAAACCAAGTTTGCCAGCTTTTTTTTCCATTTTTTAATAATTTACGTAAATTTTATAAAATTTTTTTCTATATTTGGGTAGATTTGATCAATATTTTTTTGAATATCAATGGTATAATAAATAGAACTAATCACTTTGCAAAAATACTCAGGATTATCCATTGTTCTACCTATTCTTTCTTTTAAATATTTTTGTAAAACTT
>JAPXMM010000133.1:0-6961 GCA_033809015.1 Bacteroidales bacterium | reverse complement strand
TAATAGACATTATACCAATCAGAATTATTAGCAAAATATAAATAATGCGAGTAAATAATACACTTTTTTTATGAGTATCCATTTTTAGTAGCAAGTTTATTTAGTTTTCATGATTATTAATAGCTTTTTAACAATATTTTTTATGTTTTGAAAAAACAATTCATTAAACCATAAAATAGGATTGTCATTCCATCGCTGGGGATGAGTTGTGATAAATGCTTTTTGTGGGAATTTATTCTTTTTGATTGCATCAATTATTTCTGATGTTGAATGAAATGTTAATCCTTCGTTAATCCATTTTTCTTGCTGTTGTATTTTGTCACGTATGCTATATTTCCAGCCATCCCAGCGACGTCCTGTATCAGTTAGATAAAACACTTCATTAAAATCAATGTCCATATATGGTTCAGCCATGATACCAAAGTCACGATAATCATATTTCTTCCATAGATCTTTCGCATCCCATCTAGAGCGGGGTGAACCATGCATGCAAATAGTATGAATAGGTGCTATTTCTCTTAATTTTTTAAGATTATTTTTAAAATCCTCAATTGCCATTTCAAAAGTTCCATTGCATTTTGCCATATTTTCGTAATGATATCCAATCTCATGTCCCATATCAGATATTTCTTTAATTATATCAGGTTTTAATGTTTGAGAAATAGTGCGGAAATAATATGTAGATGTTATACCTAATTTATGTTCCAATTTTGCCATTTTTAGAGCATTTTGAGGCATTCTATCCACATCGTGGCGAAGAATGAGAGTTGGGGAATTGGGGAGTTGATGAGTTGATGAGCTGATAAGTGGAGAAGAGGGGGAGTTTAGGAGAATGAATTGATTAAAAGAAAATATATGATAGTCTTTGTCTAGGAAAGTTTGTAATAATTTTTTGTATGTTTTTAGGGTGAAATCCATGGGGTGGGGAGTTGATAAGTTGAGGAGTTGATAAGTTGAGGAGTGGAGAAGTTTAAGACTTGAGGAATTTGGATTAGTTTTTAATTTGGGAGTTATATAAAGCATTAAGAAGATTTGAGATATCATAAATTTTATCTTTTACTATTGTAAATAATTCATCATTAATGTAATTAAGATCATAAGATATGTAGAAATGACTTAAAATTTCAATTAGGCTGCTATACGCCATTTGTGTAAAATGAGCTTTATCCTTTTTTGAAGTTCTAGAGCTGCCTTCAGCTATGTTTGCTACAACCGAAATAGCTGCCCGCCTAATTTGGTCAATTAATCCATACCTTTCTTCTTTAGGAAACGAAGCGACTATTTTATAAACAAAAACTACAAATTCTCTAGCCTTTTGCCAAACTATCAACTTTTCAAATGAATATTTATAATCTTTCATTTTTTTCAACTTTATTTAATTACCTTTATAACAATTCTTTTCTCATACTCCACTACTCAACTTATCCACTTATACACTTATAAACTACTCCACTACTCCACTTATACACTTCTATCTAAACCTCCACTGATAATCTGGATTTTCTTTCATTATTTTAGCACTTTCAGGATAATTTTCTACAAACCATACCATAAAAGCAGTAACATCTATTTTATCGGATAGCATTTTTTGGCGACGTTGTTGAAATTCTTGCTTTAGATTTGGGGTATTTAATAATTCTATAGCTTTTTCTATTACACCTTCAGAATTTCTAAAACCAAATAATAATCTATATCTTTCTTGCTCTTCTAATGTACCAGCTGTTAAACTATTTACATAAATAGCTGGTGTTCCCAGACAAGCACATTCTGACGCCATAGTAGCTCCTTCGCCTACAAATAGTGTAGCAAATGCTAACGCATCGTGCATTTTCTCTGGAGGTATTTTTATTTGATATTTTTTTAAATCTTCGGGCAATTCACCTTCTGAAGAGATAAACACTTTTGCATATTTTGATAATTCTTCTACTATTTCATGTTTTTTTTCAATATTTAATCCAGACTGTCCTATATCATGACTAGCATTCCAAGAAACAAATCGCATAATTACATATTTTTCATCTTGTTTTACTTTTAGTAAATCTAATACTGAAAGGTCTGGAGTGAAACGATTTGGATGTAGATAGCATAATTCCATATACCCATTAAAACGGATTTGTTTTATACCAAGGTCTTTTGTAAAACATGAAGGAGTTAATACTACCTCTGTAAAAGAAGAATAAAGTTTATATTGTTCAGTTGAATGTTCCGTATCGTCAAAAGCTATATGTGGTTTTTTTAATAAAAAGGATGCATGAGCTGGATAAATTGAGCCAAAACTTAAAAATAAGTCTGGCTTAAATTTTAACGCTTTTCTGAAAATTAAGTAATCTGCTTTAAGCATATACAAGAATTTACCTATTATTTTTTTTGATCCAACTCCTCTATCAATATATGGAATTTTATATATATTCAATAAATATTGCTCCAATTCTTTATTTCTAGAGATTATTAGAAATTTATGCCCTTTATTTTCCATTATTTTAATAAAATTTCTAAAATAATGTACATGTGCAGGATGTCCAATGTCAATGAGTATATTCATTTTTTTATATTTACAAAGTTTTGAAAAAGATAATTTAAAAACATGCTATAATAGTTTTTCTAGTATAAACTTGTTCACCTATTTTTACTTTTATATCGCAGTTAATAGGTAAAAATATATCCACTTGTGAACCAAATCTGATCATACCTATCCAATCTCCCTTTTTAACAAATCGACCTTCTTTTACATACGAATCGATTCTTTTTACTCGTTTTGAAGCTATAAGCACAACACCAACTGAAATAAACTTATTTTTAATTACAAAAGTTTGCCTTTCATTCTCAGTCATAGATAAAAACTCTTTCAAAGAATAAAAAACTCCAATTATATGTTTGCTAAGGATAATTTCTCCATCGATCGGACTGCAATTCTTATGAACATCAAGTGGAGTCATGTTTATACCTATTTGCCAACACGGTTTGCTTATTAAATTAGTTTTAGTTATTTCGGTTATATCTGATATTTTGCCATTTTTTATAGAAATAAATTTATCATTTTCATTAATTTTATTAATATAAATTACATTACCATCGGCTGGTGAAACTATTTCATTCTCTTTTGCCACTATTTTTCTTTTTGGAGCCCTCCAAAATCTATAAATTGATATTAAAAGAGTTATTGCAAAATATAGTAATAACGCAAATGTTAAGAAGATAACTATAAATAAAAAAAGACTCATCTTAAAACCTGTATTAATAAATATTAAATATGTTATTAAAAAAGAAATAAATACAGAAATTAAATTATCAATTAAAATGAATTTTTTTCTAATATGAGTTTTTTTATGGAGATAATTGTAAAAGATTATACCAACTATTAATTCTATGATGAATAAAATAAACAAAATCAAACTTTTCATACTTATTACTTTAATAACGTTTAAAATAAAGAATTGGAGATAAAAGTATATACATTATAAAAGGTAACGGATCATTTTTGTCCCAAACGGCATATACTTTTGGTATTTTTTTATAAGAATTGATGGAATTTTTTAAAATATTTTTACCATGAAATAATTCTTTAATAATTATACTAAAGTCTGTTAATCTCTCAACCCATGCAACTTTATCGCTAAAATTTATTATCGTACTTTTGTCTTCATTATTTATCCATTCAATCATTTTACATATAAAACTAAATCCTAGTTTATTAGATATAGTATGCCATTTCCATGTTCTAGGATTAATTTCAAGAAATTTATATTGATCTGATTTTTTGTCATACATGAATTCTATTTCTGCTAAACCTGTGTAATTTGTCAATTTTAATATTTTTTCTGCTAATAACCTTATTTGACTGACATTACAAGTTACAGCATATGTAGTCGAATTACCAAAGTCCATTGGATTTTGCCTAATTCTATTAGCCATTATCGCAGCTATAGGATTACCTTCTACCGCAAATGTACCATAAGAAAATAGATTTTGTGGACCACCTTCTATAAATTCCTGTATTATTATTTCATTAATAGGTATTTTATTTGATATATATTTAATTTTATCAATGAGTTCTTGAGGATTTAGGCATTTATATGCTTTTACACCAAACAACTTATGAAATGTAAACATTACTGATGGCTTTATTATAACAGGAAAATCTACTTCTTCTGAAATTTTGATAGCATCAGTTATTGAATTAGGGTAAAAGCTTTTTGGATGTGGTATATTATTAAGGGAACAAAACTGATAAGAATTCTTTTTATCATAAAAAATGTCAACAATATTGGGAGGGGGAATAGCTAAGTAAAAATCGTTTTCCAAAATATAATAGTTATCACGTAAAAATTTCACCATAGAATCATTTGTTGGTACTAAAATAATTTTTTTTTGCATTTTTTTATAAAAAGTTATTTTTTCTTTCAAGTCTATATTGTCTTTAAATAGAATAGTTTTTTTTATACAATTAGAAAATCTAGTAATAGATGCATTATCAGATATAAAAAGGTAAGATTCTAATCCATAATTTTTAACTTGCCTAGCTATACCAAGTGCCTGTATATGATTACCAAGAATAAATACTTTTTTAATCATTTTATTAATGTTTTAATTTAAAAATAGTTATTCAAAATATCTTTTTATTCGTACAGCAAGGAATATAGGTTCATAGTTTTTAGTATTTTCATATACTTCATACATTTCAGGAGTTTGAAATATATTACCATTGGGATGATCATAGACAAAGGATGACCATTGAGTGGGATTAAGAGTAGATGTGATTTTAAAATTTTGCATTGGTTAAATGTTTTGTTAGTTGAGAAGTTGATAAGTTAAGGAGTTGAGAAGTTTATAAGAGGTGGATAATTTTTAATTTGGGAATTATATTATGCATTAAAAAGAGGGTAATATACAACTGACAAGCTACAACAAATTACTTGCTAAATTACCCTCTACTCAACTACTCCACTTATACACTACTCCACTTATACACTTCTCCACTACTAAACTTTTCTAAACTACTTCTTCATAGACTTTAATGATTTTTTTTGCTATAGAATCAGAATCCAAGCCTAATTTAATAATTTGTTCTCTGCCATTAGTCCTTTTACCATAGTCTAGTGCCATTTTAATTTTATCTGCGACATCTTTTGGGTCATAAGAGCAAATAAAACATCCTTCGATGCCTCCTATAATTTCTTTCACATCACCTACATCAGTTGATACGATAGGGAGATTACAAGCCATAGCTTCTTTAATAACATTGGGAGAACCTTCTAAAAAAGAGGTCATTACTAAAACATCCGCTGCATTCAAAAAATATACAATCTCTTCATTATTAACCGGATATGGTTTAATTATTTTTATACAAACATCATTTACAAGGCTAATAGCTTCTTTTAATAGTTTATAATTTTTTCTGGCATCAGATGGATTGCCCAAAAAAAGGATTATTTTATTATTAATATTAATATTTAATTTTTCTAAACATATACTTTTTTCTATATGTCTAAATTTATTTATATCTACTCCATTTGGTATGATTTTTACTTTATTTTTTAAGTAGATATAATTTTCTAAATTGTAAGATTTTACAATAATTTTTTTTACAAATAACTGTAATATTTTTGAAGATAAAATATTAATATAAGAATTTATTTTTTTCTTGCCATAGAGGTCTACATTACCATATGTATCACTCCCCATTAATGAAACAATAATTGGTATTTTTTTTAGAGTTAATAAAGAAACCCAACCACAAAAACCATAATGAGCATGTATAATATCATAATGATTTGCATTGAGATGTTTTTTTAGTATTGGTATATTTTTCAGATATCCTATAATACCTTTGCCTTTAATAGTAAAATAATCTAGGTCAATACCATTTAGTCTCAAAGATTCTCCTTGATTTTTTACAATAGGACTAATGCCAAATTCAGAATTACCACTAGAGACGAAAAGAACTTTCATAAATATTCTCTATTTTGGTTGCATTTTGTTTTTATATTCTTTTAAAACTTCATTTAAAGTAAGCTCTTGTACCCAATATCTACCTGGGAAAAAACCTTCTATTTCATCGTAACTATTTATTTTATAATAACCTGGGATATTATTTATTTTTAATTGTTCAGGTGTATCTACTCCAAAGAAAATAGAAGCTTCTATTATATAATGTTGGTTTGTTTTTTTAGAATTTATCATATCTACAGCTATCATCCTTGCATTAAAGAGTTTTTTAACATTTAATGCGATTTTTATAGCATCTATAGGTAATTCTTTTTTTTCATAAATGCCTGCACCTGATGCACGAAAATCATTATTGGGTTTTATTCTATAATAACCAAATACTTTGTCTCCTATTATGATGACTCTGAGGTCATATTCTGCATCATTTATGAAATCTTGAAAAAGAATATAATCTTTTTGTTTTGTATATGTATATGGTGTTTTTCGTCCATCAGCGAATACTTTATTAATAATTTTTTTAGCTTTTGATTTATTTTTCACTAAAGTGACTCCCCTAGATCCTGAACTATTATTTAATTTAGCCACTTTAGGAAATTTAGCATTATCTATGTAATGCAATGCTTCTTTTTTATCAAAAGTTATAAAAGTAGGCACTATAGGCATATTATTTTGTTTTAAAATATAATACTGTCGTATTTTATCTTCATAAGCCCATAATTCTTCTGCACTAGGATAGCATAATTTATTTATATATTTTTCTATAAAATAAATTTTTGTTTTTTCTTCATATAAAGATGCTGGATCTGAATCCATTCCCCATATTATAATGTCATAATTAACTACTTTTTCTAACCAATCAGATGTATGTATATTAAATGTTTCATATTTTAATGAATTATAATCTAAAAATTTTTTATACTTGTAATAATTTTCTCGTTTTGGAGAAAGTCTAATATTATTTTTATTAATTTCTACTAAACCTATTAAAATATCATTTACTGGTATATCATTATCT
>JAPXMM010000132.1:0-6979 GCA_033809015.1 Bacteroidales bacterium | reverse complement strand
CAAAGCTTGTTTTCAAGCAAATACCAACCTCATCAGCACATGCTCGCAGACTTTTTCCTTCTAACATACATCTCATATAGTCGAGCATTAGTGGATATTTTCGCATTCGATAAACAAAGGTGCGAGCAGTTTCACGAAAATTATAACTGCAGGTTTTACACTTGTAAACTTGTCTACCATTTCTTTTACCAGCTTTGATGACATTTTCACTTCTACAGTCGGGACAGATAGCTGCGGTAGATTGAATTTTTACCTTTTGGTAATCTACTGCATTAGCATTGTTATTTACTAAATATTGATATAGCTGATCTAAAAAATCTCGCTTATGATCCTTGGGCAAAGCCAAGTATTTATCAATATTTTCTAATAATTCTTTCATAATTTTAGAATTTGGACAAAATTAATAATTTTTATTGAAACAATAAATGTTTTAAAGTATAACATAAAAATGCAATTAACAAATGATTTACCTCTCCTTTCCTTACAAAATATTTCTCCCCTGATAACCTTTATAAATAATACTGTTATTTTCTTTTATTATCAATCAAATCTAACAATTCTTTTAAATCATTTTTTATAGATATTAATTCTGTGATTATATCACCTGTTTTTGCGTTTATGTTTTTTAATGCGAATTTAGCTCCATCAATGGTATAACCTTTTTCTTTTGTCATAAAGATTATCTTTTTTAATAGTTCTATATCTTTTTCACTGTAATATCTAATACCATTTTTACTTTTTAAAGGTTTTAGTTGTTTGAATTCCTTTTCCCAATACCTTAAGGTAGTAGATGGTATGTTTAGCATTTTACTCACTTGTGAAATACGATAATATTTACTGTTATCAGCCATTTTATTATTAAATAGGGAATTATTTATGATAATAAAAATTTTTAACCTTTTGTTAAAAAAAATTGCCCTGCCAGGACTTGAACCTGGACTTTTCTGATCCAGAGTCAGACGTGTTAGCCAATTACACCACAGGGCAATTTTTCTACAAAATTAGAAATAAATTTTTAATTATTTTCTCCTTTCATTATAAAAATAATCTTATTTTTGTAAAAATTTTATTTATGGGAACATTTGGTAAAAATTTAGGAGCTAATTTATTAGGTAATTTAATTACTATTATAATCTTTTTTATTCTGTTATTCTTTTTTATTTTAGGAATGATATCATTATCAGTGAAATCTATTAAAAAAACACCTGAGATACAGTCTGATTATAATGTTTTAAAAATTTCATTAGCTACACAAATTGGTGAAAATGAAAAAGACAACATTAAACTTTATGGAAATGGCAGCTTAAAAAAGCAATTGAGTTCTTATGATGTTGTTAATGCAATTTATTATGCTATTAATGATAAAAATATCAATGGTATAATATTAGATTGTTCTGAGGTGAGTTCAGACCTTACAACTCTCAGACCTATAAGAATGGCATTAGATTCGTTCAAAAACAGTGGAAAGTTCGTTTATTCTTATAGCAATGCATACTCTCAAACGGGCTATTATGTGGCTACAGCTTCAGATAAAATTGCTCTTAATCCGATAGGATCTATTATGTGGAAAGGAATTTATTTAGAAATTAACTTTTACAAAAATCTTTTACAAAAGATTGGTGTAGACATGATAGTACTGAGAGAGGGTAAATTCAAAAGTGCTGTAGAGCCTTATATTCAAGACAAAATGAGTCCTGAGAATAAAGAGCAATATTCACATTTTGCTAATCAACTGTGGAGCACTATAGTTACAGACGTAAGTAATGCTCGTAATATTCCTGTTACTAAACTAAATCTGATAGCTGATAGTTTATATGCTTTCAATGCTAGCTATGCTTTTAATAACAAAATGGTAGATACTTTAGTTTCTTTATTAGAATTCGATAAAATGGTAGAAAATAAAATAGGTAAGTCTCCAAAGCCAATAACTATAGGAAATTACATTACTCAAAATAAAGAAAATATCAAATACAATAAAAAAACTTTAGACAAAATAGCAATAGTTTTTGCAGAAGGTGAAATAATGATGAAAGGATCCCCAGATGGTCAGATAACTGCTGAAAAAATGGTGCCAATTCTAAGGAAATTAGCTGATGATGAGAATGTAAAAGCTGTAGTATTGCGTATAAATAGCCCTGGTGGTGATGCTGTAGCATCAGATGTCATATGGCAAGAGCTTATGAACATTAGATCTAAAAAACCTCTTGTTGTTAGTATGGGTTCATATGCTGCCTCTGGTGGTTATTACTTATCTAGCGCAGGCAATTTTATATTTGCTGAACCAACTACTCTTACAGGATCTATAGGAGTTTTTGGATTATATCCTGTAGTAGATAAATTCTTAAATAATAAATTAGGTATTACTCAGGATGGCATAGGTACCAATGCTAATAGCGATTTCATTGCTACTCTTAAAAGGCCTAATAATTATGCTATTAGTACTTTACAAAAGCATGTATCAGACTTTTATGATATATTCTTATCTCGCATTAATAAAGGTAGAGATTTGCCAATATCTTATATAGATTCGATTGGTATGGGTAGAGTATGGACTGGTATAGATGGGATAAAATTAAAACTTGTAGATAGTCTCGGTAATACTAATGATGCTATCAAAAAAGCTGCTCAGTTAGCTAAAGTTAGCGATTATCGAGTAGTTACTTATCCAGCACCTAGTACTATTTATCAACAAATAATGAATATGATGACTCCAGAATCAGCTGTAAATGAATTGATACCTCAAGAGTTTTTCACTTCGTTTTACTATTATTATTTGTTTGATAAGAATTTAGAAAGTCCAGTTATTTTGACTAGATTACCTTATGATATTAATTTAGAGTAATTAATTCATTTTTATAATTTTTTTTGAAAAAATTATAATTCTTTTTACTATATTTGCTTAATAAATCCTAAAATATAAATGAAAAAAAATATTTTTCTCATTACTTTTTTATTTTTTAATATAATTGTTCTAGCCCAAACAAGTAACGATTTTATTAAGGATGAAGTAATTGTAAAAATTAAAAAAAATGTAAAAGTAGATGAGCTGATTAGCATGCTTACACAAAAAATAAATCAAAATATAGAAAACGTAAAATTAATATCTATATCTCCCATTTTTCCTAATATTACAGAAAAAAATGCTGATGATAAACTAAATATTGATTTATCTAGGATTTACAGAATAAAATATTCTCCAGATTATGATCCTAATATAATAGCTAGCATAGTAAAATCTAGCAATAAAGTAGAATATGCTGAGCCCTATTATATTCCGCAAGTTTTATACATACCAAATGATCCTTTTAACAGTAATCAATATTATCTCGATTTAATACGAGCTTATGATGCATGGAATCTGGAACAAGGAGATAGCAATATAGTAATAGGAATCGTAGATACTGGTTTTGATTTTTCACATCCTGATCTTGCTAATTCGGTGGCATATAATTATCTAGATACTATAGATGGGATAGACAATGATAATGATGGTTTCATTGATAATTATTATGGATGGGACTTTGGTGAGATGGATAATGATCCTACCTATTTTTCTAATGCTCATGGTGTTCATTTATCTGGCATTGCTGGAGCTACTACAGATAATAATTTTGGGATGAGTGGAATTGGTTTTAAATGTAGAGTCTTACCTATTAAAGTCATTAATGACAATGACCAAATGATTTATACTTATGAAGGAATTATTTATGCAGTAGAGCACGGGTGCAGAGTTATCAATTGCAGCTGGGGTAGTACGACATTTCCTGGACAATTCCCATTAGAAGTTATTAAATATGCTACATTAGTAAAAAAGGCTATAATAGTAGCCGCTGCCGGCAATCAAAATGATGAAATACGATATTATCCAGCTTCATTTCCTTACGTCATGTCAGTGGCTGCCACCAATCAATATGATATTAAATGGCCTTATTCATCTTATTATTATGATGTTGATATTTCAGCTCCAGGATATAGTATTTTTTCTACTTGGCCTAATGCAGGTTTCATTTATTCTAATGGAACATCAATGGCTGCTCCCATGGTATCTGCTGCAGCTGCTTTAATCTTGAGCCATTTTCCACAATTAAATAACTTAGATGCTATAGAGCTATTAAGGACTTCTGCTGATGTGATTGACACTATTTCTGATAATTTAATTTATAAAAATAAATTGGGCTCTGGCAGATTAAATATTTACAATGCATTATCCGATGATTTTTTACCTTCGATTAGATTAATAGATTATTCTACATATCCTACAGATATTACTACTGGTGACACATTGATTTTACAATTTTCTATACAGAGTTTTTTAAATACTTCACATGATGTAGCTATTCATTTGCAATCAAAAAATCCTAATTTTCATTTAATTGATAGTATTTTTGTTTTTGATAGTCTTAGCTATAATGTACCTAAAATTTTATCTGCTAGATTTATCATTGATGATACTACTTATCATCCAACTACTTTTTTAATTTTAGCAAAACTATCTAACAGCTCTTTTGTTAATATTGATCCTATTTATATAAATTATTCTCCTAATATTATTGATTTAACTAATGATAATTTATTAGTTTCTTTTACAAATAATGGTAGAATAGGATATTATGACGGGCGATATCATTTATACGGTCATGGTGTGAGTTATAAAAATTCTAATCCTTTATCTAGTGCCATTGGTGTAGTAGCTGGTATGACTGATGGCAGAATTTCAGATAATATTTATGGTGCTAATAATCAACTAAAAAATAGTTTTAAAATTAAAAATGAAATTTATTCTTTTATAAATAATTCAGAGCAAACAAGAAATATTATTTGTAGTTATAATGATTCATTGAGTTTTTTGCCTATTAGCATTGAAATTAAGCAAAAATCCTATAATTACATTGCTGGACTAAATCAAGATTATTTTGTTGTTAATTATAATATTATAAATAATTCCAATGATGATATTGAAAATTTTTATTTTGGGATATTTGCTGATTGGGATATAGGAGAGAAAGGGAATAAAGTTATTCATGAAGATGTTATTCGCGGAGCAGTAACTTTTGATATAGATTCTAATTATTTCGCTGGTATTGGATTATTAACAGATTTACCCTATAGTATTTATGCTATAGATAACAATGGATCTGATGGCTCTATTAATATTTATGATGGTTTCACAGATGTGGAAAAGAGAACGTGCCTCACAACTGAGAGAAATATAGCTGGTAGCCAAAGCTACGGTAATGATGTTTCAGCATTAGTAAAAGCTGGCCCACTAAATATTAATTACACAGACTCTTTAAAGTTGTCATTTATTTTTGTTTTTGCTAAAAATTATAATCAGTTGATAAATAACTATTCAAATGCAATTAGTATTTTGAATAATATAAATAATTTTTCTTCGATACAATATCAACAACCAATTATTTATCCAAATCCTGCCATCGATGAGATAAATATTTCATATACTGGTAATGATGGCAATCTCTTTATTTATGATGAGAAAGGATCTTTAGTAATTACTAAAAAATTAAATAATAATTTTGAAACAATTTCTACAAAAAATTTGACAACAGGTATATATTTGGTAATAATTAAAACAGAAAACGAAGAATGGAAGATCAAGCTATATATCCAATAATTTTACCAGAATGGTATTATAATATCAAAGAACCTCCCACAGAGCGAAATTGGAACGTTTTTTTAATAGTAAATGAAAATAATTTCTCCCCAGTAGCCTTAGCTCAGTCCATTATTTATGCTAAAAGTTTCGGAGCACAGCTAACTATTTGTGCTCCACCAGACTTCAACAAAGATATTTTAAAAAAACTTGTTAACTACATTAATATTGAATTTAAAATTCCAGCTACAGGATTGCAACTAGATATGCCAATGAAAGAATGGCTTATCCAAGCCAGTTCTAAATATGAAGCTATTTTTTTTGTAGTTAGCTTTATAGGTAATAAAACTAGCCTGGGAACCAATATTTCACAAACACTATATTATTTTCGCAATAGCAGAGTACCATTAATTCTCATACCTAATAATGCTACTATTTTGCCATTAGATAAAATTGCTTTTGCGATGAATTTCGAAAAAGAAGAAAAAGAAAAAATACTATGGGGTTCTTATTTTGCAAGGATTTCTAATAGCCAAATCACTATTTACAAGCCCAAAGTGAAAGACCAGAATTACAAACTAGGTATTATGAGTAATTTTACTAGTCTCACACAGCTTTATGATAAATTAAATATAAATTATTCCATTATTGATACCGATTTCACAGTATATACCATTGAGCAGAGTAGCATATCATTAGCTACTCTAGACCAGATAAGTTTATACCTTATTATGGTGAATAAATATTGGGGAGCGATAGATTACATTCTAGGACCTAATGCGAAAGATTTGCTAAAAAAATCACAAATTCCTATAATGTGTATTCCTAAAAGAGATGATTTATATGTGTTGTGTAGCTGATTAATATTGTTTTGGGTAAATATATAAGGTATATTAAAAAATGGGGAAGGATGGAGGGTAGGGGATAATTAACAATTATGTTAAACTTTCCCTATGCTTTAATTTTAACCTCACATACACATACCATGCCTCCCAGTCTGACGCTGCTAAATTCAGCATCCTACCTACATCTTCTATCACTCTGTTCAATAAATATTTATGTTTTACTACATACCACATTATGTAACTCTGCAAATACTTCGTAGCCACTCCTCTAAATGTATTATTTATCCATCCAGCAAAATCATTTTCCTTGTCATTCACTATCGATAATCCATGCTGTCCATACTTCTTGGTCCTTTTAGTAATTATAGTTTTATCTTTTATGCTCTGCGTCTTCAAATTCTTGAATTCTTCATTATCTGGAGAGCAAATCACAGCATTTTTAGATATCCTAGCTAATAATATTTTATCTATCTGATCTCGCTTTACATTATCTAAACCCGTTAATTTGCAGAGCATATTGCCA
>JAPXMM010000131.1:0-6994 GCA_033809015.1 Bacteroidales bacterium | reverse complement strand
AAATACCTGCAAAACTACATTATGTGGTATGTAGCTATAGGTAAGTACTTGTCAGAAGGCGTCATTAATAATACTGGCAGGATGCTTAACCTTGCATCTTCGGATAGATTTGCCTGGTATGAATATTTTAGAGTGAGTAAAATATCATATATTATTTGAAACATTTTTTAAATATCCCCTCACTCCGCCTCACTCATTTCTTATCTATTATTTCCCTTGAATCTCGATATTTATATGGGCTAACTCTTTGAAATCTTTTAGTCTGCTTTTGTATTCTTCTAAATTATGCTCACCTTTTGCCTTTACGCATATTATACTCGCATATTTCTCTGATGCTAATTTCCATAAATGTAAATCAATTACTTTACTCTCTCCATCAGATTCTATTGCACTAATTATGCTTTCTGCTAATGTGAAATCTGTTTGTTTATCTAATAATATCGATGCTGTATCTCTTATTAGTGAGTATGTCCATCTGAATATTAGAAATGCACTTACTAAGCCCATTAAGGGATCTAGGAATTGTAAGTTCAAATATTTCGCTCCTAGCAATGCTATAATGGCTAATATTGAAGTTAATGCATCTACTATTACATGTATGTATGCAGATTTTAGGTTTAAATCTTTTTCTTGTTTTCCATTATGTTGTAGTATTAATGCACAAATTACATTTACGACTAATCCTATTACTGCTATTAATATGGCATAGTTATAATTTATATTTACTGGGTTAAAAAATCTTTGTATTGAGATAACTAATACAAATAATCCCATTAATCCTAATATTAATGCGCTTGTATAAGCTCCTAATATTTCTATTTTCCATGTGCCAAATGTATATCTTGTATCTTTAGATAATTTTCGTGCTAATATATAAGAGATTAAAGATATACTGAGAGCTGAAGCATGAGTTCCCATATGTATGCCATCTGAAAAAAGTGCCATAGAACCAAATATCCATCCGGCTATGATTTCAGCTAGCATTGTAACTAAAGTTATTATTACTACTATTAGCGTTTTTCGTTCTGCATTTTTTTTCTCATTATTAAAATTATGGCTTTGTTGCCAATCTGGAGAATTTGTGAAATTCATATTTAATTATTTCTTTAAATTTTTTACAAAATTATTAATAATCGACAGAAATTATTAATTTTGCACTATTATTTATTGCGGTAGTAGCTCAGGTGGTAGAGCATCAGCTTCCCAAGCTGAGGGTCGCGGGTTCGAATCCCGTTTACCGCTTTTATGTTATTATGAAGATTTTATTAAAACTACTTCCAGGTCTTTTACCTCTTATTGTTTATATCTTAATTGATAGTATTTTGCCACCTCAAACTGCTATTGCTGTAGCTATAACTTTTGGTATTTTACAATTTCTTTTAATTGGAATTATAAAAAAACAATGGGACAAATTTATTATTTTAGATACTGCTCTTTTAGCTTTACTCGGCGGAATATCTATTATTTTTGATAATGAAATTTTTTTCTTATGGAAACCAGCTCTCATAGAAGCTCTAATGGTTATTTTATTGGCCATAGTCTATTTTACTAATATTAATATACTTTTTAAGTGGATGGGACATTATATGGATATACCACAAGTGAATGAGGAACAAAATAGTGCTTTTCGTAAAAGTTTATTGAATATTCTGATTTTGTTTATTCTTCATATAGCTTTGATAATTTTTTCTATTTACTATTTATCTCATGAATGGTGGGCTTTCATTAGTGGTGTTCTTTTATATATTCTTATGGGTGTATGGTTAATTGCTCAATTAGCTATTAATAAATTGAATACTACTAAAAGAAAAAAAGAATTAGTCCCAGTTTTAGACGATCAACTTCAAATAATAAATGTTACCACTAGAGATGAGGTACATAATGGTTCTAAAATTTTACATCCTGTTGTGCATCTTTATGTTTTTAATAATGAAGGGAAACTTTTATTACAAAAACGTAGTAGTGATAAACTAATTCAGCCTGGCAAATGGGATGCTAGTGTAGGTGGTCATATTTCTTATAATGAGAAACCTGAAGAGGCGTTATTCAGAGAGGCTAAAGAAGAAATCGGCTTGAAAAAATTTAAACCTCAACTTGTGCATCATTATATTTGGGAGTCAGAGATAGAACGTGAATTAGTTTTTATTTTTATTACTTCTATTTTAGATCTGAATCAAATAAGACTTAGTAAAGAAGTTACTGAGCTCAGATGGTGGACTAAAAGAGAAATTATGTCACAATTAGGTAAAAATTTCTTTACTCCTAATTTAGAATTCGAATTTCAAAATATTATTTCTAAATTTTGGAAATAAAATAACTCACAAATGCTCTTTTTCTTTGGCTTAACCTAAGTCTTTTAATACAGCTTTATTAATTTTGCCAGGACCAGTCTTAGGCAAATCATCTAATATAATTATATCTTTAGGTAGTTTAAATTTAGCAAGACTTTTTCTTAGATAATCCATTAGTTCATTTTTATTGAGTTGTATGCTATCTGCTGGAGCTACATAGCATTTAACAACTTCTCCTCTGAGAGAATCTGGTACACCTACTGCTGCAGCTTCTCTGATACCAGGATATCTAAGTAAAACTTCTTCGATTTCTGCTGCCCATACTAGTTCGCCACCTACTTTGATAATATCTTTAGATTTACCAATTAGGTATAAAAAATTGTCTTGATCAAAATAGCCTAAATCACCAGTGTAGAACCATCCATTTTTAAAAACTTGCTCATTAAGTTGAGGTTCATCATAATAACCGCAAAATACCGATTTGCCCTTTACAATTACTTCACCGATTTCTCCAATATTTACATCTTTATCATGAGAATCTACGAGTTTCAGTTTAATATTAGAAATTATATAACCAAATCCCTTAATATTATTTGGTGAAGAAGCTGCTATTGGTGGAATGACCTCTGTTAGTCCATAACCATTTAAAACAACAGCATTAGGACAAAGATTAGCAAATTTCATCATTAAGTCAGCTGATGATGGAGCTCCAAATACAGTAGCCCATATCAAAGTATCAAGTGAATAATTCTCTATTTCTTTTAAAGTCAAAACTGCATAAAACATTGCTGGTGCCATAAATATATTTGTAGCTTTCCACTTGTCTATCAATTTTACTAATTCTAATGGAGAAAATCTAGGCATTATCACAGTACTCATGCCATATTTTATTGCTATCATGAAATATAATAGACCTGCTGAATGTGAAAATGGTATCGGGGCTACAGACCTCTCTGTATCATCTATTTTTACAATATTTAATAATTTTTCATATGAGCCCATTTCCTTCATTTGCTCAGCTCCTAAATGTATGTGTTCATAATTCCATAAAGCTCCTTTAGGTTTGCCGGTTACTCCAGAAGTATAAAAAATGCTTGATGGCATAGATATATCAATGTCTTGATCTGCTAGCTCATTACTTGAATTACTAATTAAATCTCCAAAGTAATGATTGTTTGGATTATTTTCTATCGTTATTATATGCTCTAAAGAAGGAATGGCATTTTTCAATTCCTTTAAATCAAATTTTACATTTTCAGTAGTAATAATAGCTTTTAATTCGCAATGATTAGCTATAGAGATAATCTCATTATCAGTTAAGAAGAAATCTATAGGAATCACAACTAAGCCAGTAGAATATATTGCATAGTATGAATAAGCATATTCTATGCAGTTAGGCAGATATATAGCTATTTTGTCTCCTTTTTTAAGTCCGAGATTTAGCAGCCCATTTGCTAATCTGAAAACATCATTTTGTAATCTAGCAAAACTATATTCTACATCATTATAAATAAAAGCCGTTTTGTTATTAAATTTTTCTGCGGCATCAATAATTAATTGTCTTACATCTTTTCTCTTTTCCATAATGTTGGTATTTTAATCATTTTATTTACTTTAACAACGCAAATATAATTAATTTTAATAAATTGAATTAAAAATTATAACCTGTTGTTACGTAAACACCAATACCACCATCATTTTTGTTTAAGCTTTGACCAACATCTACGCTAATGATAAAATTATCATTTAAAACTAAATGTACTCCTAGTCCCAAGCTATGGTGTGGTTTGTCGGGTCTATCATGATAATCTATATAATCATTATTTAGATAATTTAAAGGAATCTTCACTGGATCAGTGATAGTGCCAAAATCGTAAAACGGTTTTATACGTATTTCTCCTAATTGTTTTTTAGTTTGAAAACTAAAAGCTAATATTCTGGCTTCTACATTACCATAGAAAAAACCATCGCCAATTGCTCTGTTTTTGTAGATACCTCTTAGAGATTTTCCACCGCCGAGGCCTTCTACTAAAGTATTATTAGAAAATGCTTGAGTGATATAAGGCATGAAATAGTATGGTGCTTGTGCTCCTATTTGATCTTGGAAACCTAATCTCATAGCCATTATGCAATGTTTGTCAAATAATGGATAGAAAAATTTCAAATTAGTAGATACTCTAAAAAACTTTTTTGCATTCAATGTTTCTATTTGTGGGTTTGCAAGGAAATTTATTTCTCCATAAACTCCACGAGATGGATTGAAAATCTTGTCTCTACCATCATAAATATATGATATTCTAGGTGCTATTATCCAACCTCCATCTGCCTCATCAGCTCTAATGAAACCATTATTTAAATAATAATCAATTAAAAGAGTAGTATCAGGTAGGGGATTTTTTTGATGAAATTTATTAAGAGCATCAATATTCACTGTGCCGATTTTGTAATTAAATATGTGCAATCCAAATATTAAAGAAGAATGATCACTTAGTTTATACCAAACATCATTAGTTAATCTGAAAATTTTTCTGTCATACCTATAAAACATTCTGCTGATAAAGGATTCATCATCTTCATTAATATATTCTGGGTGAAAAGTAGATGCATATCCATTAAATCCATAAAAATCAGAAGCTTGCTCGTGAATATAAGAAAAATCACTAACTACACGCCATTTGCCATTTTTTATCTTTCTACCACTATCAAAAAAGAGCTGACTAATTATATTTCCTCTTGTCGTTATATCTATCTCATAGCTAATATTATAAACATAATTAGGATATAATTTGCCATCTCCGAAATCATACATACTTGTTAATAAACCAACCTCAAAACCTAAATCCGAATTATACAAAACTACAGGTAAAAAATTCCATCTTTTGCCCTTCACTATTGTATCTTGTGAATAAAGATTAAGTGCTAAAAGAAAGCAAAAAATTATGAAAAAAAATCTATGCTTCATAAATCTTATTTTTTTTGATTTTATTCTTTTTAACTATGAGATTTCCCAAAAACATATAAAGTCCTGATACAATAAATGATAAAATTACAAACTCTGGGATGAAAATACCGAAAATTATTAGTAACAATACATACACTAATCCTGCTATTACACTCTGAAAAGCGATTTTGGGTGAAATGTTATAATGAAAAGCTGCCCATGCTGCAGGTAGCACCGTAAATCCTATTCCTGTAATGAAATTGACAACTGTTACTATATCTCTAATGAAAAATGCTATTAAAACAGCTAATAAAATAACTATTAATGTAATAAATTGAGTATTTTTCTTTAATCTTTTATCATCATCTTTAGCTTTTTTAAATAAACTAAGTGCAAAGCCTGATGAAATAACAAAAATTTGTGTATCTGCTGAGCTCATTATAGCCGCAAAAACCATAACTAATACTAACGCAGATAATTTTTGTGGCAATAAGGCTACCAGTCCAGTACCAAAAGCATTAGTAGGTTCTATATTAGGATTAGAAATTTTAGCAGATAATGCTATCCAAGTAATTATAATACCACTAATGAATGTCAATATAGCAGACCACCAAAAGCCTTTTTTGACAACTTTTATACTTTTAGCTGCATATACTCTTTGCCAATATTCTGCACTCTGAAAAACTATTAATATTCCAAAAAGTAAAAAAGCTATCATCATCCCCCAATCTAATTGAGTAGTTTTATACATCTCTGGTAGAACTGTTGGTGCATCATTCATCCATATTATTCTGACTATTACTATCATTATAACCATCATTACGAAATATTGGAAAATATCTGTTCTAATAACACTCTGAAAACCACCAATGAATAGGTAAACAGCTAATACTACAGCGGCAAATATTAAGGATTTTTCATAAGTCCACCCACTCACACCTGCTAAAACTGCAGAACCAGCTATAAACTGATTTAATAACATACCTAAATAAACTATCATTAGCACTATAGTTGTGAGAGTACCAGTTTTTTTATCGTACTTTATGTAAAACCAGTCCATCATAGTATAAGTTACTTTTTCGTCACTCCATGATTTTAATTTTTTAGCATAAGGAATAAATAAAATAAATCCTAGGGCTGTTCCTAGAAATACAAAAAGAGCTGATAAACCAAATCTAAATACATAAGCAGAAAAAGCTACTAATGCGGCACCTCCTATGTACGATGCCACTACTGAAGTAGTAAATCCAACTGTACCTACTTTGCGACCAGCAATCAAAAAATCCTCTGTAGTTCTTTTGCGTGTGCCAACAACTGCTATAATGATTGTGATTAATGTGTATAATGCTAATAGCCAATGGTAATCTTGCCACGTCTCAAAATAATTAATGATAGATTTGAACATTTTTTTTGCAAAAAAAGTAAATTTTTTTTAAATTTAAAATCTTAATTGATAAATTACATATTTTCTTAAGAATTTTATTAATAGCAATTACAATAAAGCATTTAGTAGAGAAATCAGATAAATAGTAAATAGATAATAATTTATTTAAAGGAGAAAGAGTAATGAGAAATGTTGGATATGACCTGTTTTCAACAGGTCATATCCAACAAAATAATAATTTATTTTTATGAAATACATATGATATATGGTCTAAAAAATTTATATATTTGCAAAAAGATTTCAATTATGGAAAAAAATTTTGAAGAATCAACAGATGTCTTTGCCCTCACTAAAGAAGGTACACGCACATACTACGAC
>JAPXMM010000130.1:0-7052 GCA_033809015.1 Bacteroidales bacterium | reverse complement strand
TTTTAAATAATGAAATAAGTCCAGAATTAGAATCTTTAGCGCTGGATAATGGGATAAAAATTTTCCCTTCTTCATGGAAAGATTTTACAATGCGATGTAGCTGCCCTGATTGGGTGGTGCCATGCAAACATATAGCTGCAGTCATTTATTTATTTGCTAGCGAAATAGATAAAAATCCCTTTATTTTATTTAAATTACACGGACTAAATCTTTTAGAGGAATTTCATAATGAAGGCATAGATACTCAAAATACTAGTGTTGTAAATTTTGATGATTATTTTACTAAATCTTTAAACAAAAATAATATAAGTATCGACAAGGCTAAACTGTATGATTTGGATTTGTCAAGCTTGAGTAGTGACAAGTCTTCGCCATTTTTGCTATTAGCACCATCACCAGTATTTTATTCTGGAGATTTCAAAGGATTATTTACGAGAACTGCTGATAAACTTTCAAATTATGTAGAAAAAAAATTTATTAATAATGAAAAAGTAAAAAATTTCAATATATTACCACTAGTTATAGACAGTGATATACATTTTTTGTTAGATGATAAAACCTTAAAAATCAATGTAGAGCTCATATATAATGATCATAAAACACTTATCAGTATTGCAGATCTGATAGATTATTTCCAATTTATACAGGACAAACATTTATCTCTACTTAATAATTCATGGTTATTAATTTATAAAATTTATCTTTTTTCATTACAGCTAATAATAAAAAAATTATATTTTCCTAAAGTTTCAAAACATAGTAAAGATCTATATTTACTGCAATATGTCCCAGCAATTATAGAAGAATCTGTAAAAAATATATTTGACGACTTAAGTCAATTTTTAAGTTTAGATATTATAAAAAAACAAATTAATTATCAGAAAGAATATCTAAAAGATCAAGGGCAAGAGTTAAATTTTCTGTGTTCTATTTTTATCAATTATTTTTATGAGAAAGCATACGAAGATAAACAATTCTCCAAAGAATGGGATAGCCAGGAGCTATATTATGGTATCAAAGAACTTTTCATTTATGGTGTATCTGATAATTTTGATTTATTCACCACTAGAGAAATACCACAGAGCATACATCAGTGGTTAAGTATTTTTGATATACATACACGCAGATTTATACCATTACTAAAAATTGACCTACCAAAGCGAGAGTTTGAGATAGGTTTCAGACTATCTATACTCATCTCAGATAATGAGAATGAGGATGCGATGTATATAGAGCTTAGAGATGTTTTAGAGAATTGGAAATATGATAATATAAAATTAGAAATACTAAAAGATCTCAGCTTAATAGCTAATTATTTACCACAAATCAATGATTTATTGTCAGATACATCTAGGACAATAGTATGGTTGCCATTTGATGATTTCCCAGAAATATTAAATAACATTATCCCATTAATCAGAATGTTGGGTGTCAAAGTCCTACTACCTAAAGAATTGCAAGATTTAGTACATCCATATTTAGCTGCACGAGTTACTGGTTTTCCTGAGCTAAAATCTGATGATTTACTTACCAGAGAAGCTCTTTTGAAATTCAAATGGGATGTGTGTATAGGAGATGAGCGAATAGATGCTGATGAATTTTTTGATCTTGTCGGTAATCTGAATGGCTTTGTAAAACTAAGAGATAAATATCTGTTCCTAAAAGAATCTGAAATAAAGTCTTTAAAAAAGAATTATGAAGATTTACAAAAATATGGTCACATTTTAATACCAGAGGTAATAATAGAGGGCGAGAGCTTAGGTAATCAAATACATATAGATCCAGAGATAAAAGATCGCTTGCAAAAAATGTTATCTGTTAAAGAAATACCTATTCCACAAACTCTGAATGCTACACTTAGACCATATCAAGTGAGAGGTTATCAATGGTTAGTAAAAAATTCAAGAATAGGTTTAGGCAGTTTAATAGCTGATGATATGGGATTGGGCAAAACAATACAAGTAATCACACTACTTTTGCATTATCAAGAAATAGGATTACTAGAACAAGCTCTTGTAGTCGTCCCCACATCATTAATTTCTAATTGGGAACAAGAACTTTCTAAATTTGCACCTACATTAAAATATTATTCCTATTACGGTAATAAACGTAAAAAAGATTTTAAAAATTATGATGTCATCATTACTTCATATGGTATCATTCGTAATGACATAGACACATTTCTAGAAATGACATGGCAATTTTTGATTCTCGATGAAGCGCAAAATATCAAAACTGTATCATCTAAGCAAACTAAATATATCAAACTACTAAAAGCAGATATACATATAGCTATGACTGGAACTCCTGTAGAGAATCGCTTGACAGAATATTGGAGTATCTTCGATTTCATCAATACTGGCTATCTACCACCATACTATGACTTTAGAGATGAATATGTGAAACCGATACATTACAATCATGATATGGAATGTATAGAAAGATTTAGACGCATCACATCACCATTCATTTTGCGAAGATTAAAAACTGATAAATCTATTATTTCTGAATTACCCGAGAAAATAGAAAATAATTATTATACTAATATGACTAAAACACAGACTGCACTCTACGAAAGTGTAGTACAAACATCTTTAGCTAAATTAGAATTTTCTATGGATGAAGATTTCAGAGATGTATTTATTCTAAAACTGATTTTAGACCTTAAACAAATATCTAATCATCCATATCAATTTCTCAAACAAGGGTCTAAACATTATTCTAAATCTGGAAAAGCAATGCTTTTGCTAGACATTGTGGAAAATATTATTGAGAGTGGAGAAAAAGTTTTGATATTTACTCAATTTAAAGAAATGGGAGATTTGTTAGTAGAATTCATTAGAGATAAATTTGATCAAGATCCATTATTTTTGCATGGTGGTTGCTCACGAGCACAACGTGATGATATGATTTGGAAATTTCAAAATAGTTACCCGCAAGTTTTTATTTTATCTATTAAAGCTGGTGGACAAGGACTCAATCTAACTGCAGCTAATCACGTAATACATTATGACCTGTGGTGGAATCCTGCTGTAGAAGCTCAAGCTACAGATAGAGCTTTTAGAATTGGACAAAAAAAGAATGTAATGGTTTATAGATTAATCAATAAAGGAACAATAGAAGAAAAAATCGATATATTGATAAAAAATAAAAAAGAATTGGCTAATCTGACAGTAAATACTGGCGAGAATTGGATAGGGAACCTGGGTAATGATGAACTTAAAGAATTATTGAGATTGGAAGCATGATATTTGAGACGGGGAGACTGGGGAGAATGGTGGACTTGGTGATGGGTGATAAGTGATAAGTGATGAGTGATGAGTGATAAATGAGAGGGAGATGGGGTGACGAGGTGATTGGGAGAAGTTGATTGGGAGAGTGGAAGTAGAGCGAAGTGGTAAAATAAATGGGTAAGTGTTAAGTGCTTATATATAGATTTTTAATATCTTAAACTTTTACTTATCTATTATTTATTTTGTATTTTTGTAATAAATATTTAGAGAATTATATTTTAATATATGGAAGATTTTATTAAATATATTAGAAATAGCATTGCAGTGAAAGAAGCTATTTTATCAGATGAAAATTTTTTAGAAAATTTTGAAAAATTAGTCAATAAATCTGTAAATTGTATTATTAATGGAGGTAAAATCTTTTTTTGTGGTAATGGAGGTAGTGCGGCAGATGCTCAACATATCGCTGCAGAGCTTACAGGGAGGTTTTTACAGGATAGGCAACCTATAGCAGCAATTGCTTTAGGAACTAATTTTTCATATACTACAGCTGTAGCGAACGACTATTCCTATGATAATTTGTTTTCTCGGGAACTCAAAGCACTAGCTAAAGCTGACGATATATTGATAGGTATCTCTACATCTGGTAATTCTGCTAATGTAATAAATGCTATAAATATTGCTAATCAAATTGGTTTGCTAACATCAGCGTGGACTGGTAAAAATGGTGGTAATATAAAAAATATTGTCGATATATGGCTCGGTATACCAACAGATTTCACACCCCATATACAAGAATCTCACATCACTATAGGTCATGCTTTTTGCTATTTTTTAGAAAGAAAATTGACGAAATAGTTGATCAGTATTTCATTAATCATTAAACAAAGATATTGTTTTTATTAAATCCTAGTTCTTAATCGTAAATATAACTATTTGTTTTCTTCCTCTTTGAGCTCTTTATCATATACTAGCAAGGCATATTCATTATCTATAAATAAATATCCCATATCATAGCAAAAATAATAAATAGACCCCTTACTGGTATTTAAAATATGAGTATGATATTTAAAGTCAAAGCCTTTTTTTCTCATATTTTCAATTTTAACTTTAGTTTTTCCAGTTTTATTAAGCTCTGCTAAAATCCTTCTATTTTTTCTTAAATGGTTATTAATATTTCTATAAACATTTATATGATCTCTATTTAGTTTATTATTATATGCATTACGACATTGATCATCACAAAATTTCTTATCTGAACGACCTACTAGAGGCTCTCCACATTCCAAACAATATCTTTCTTCCATAAATTTATGATTTATTTATTACAAATTTATTAAATTTTTTGACAAACGAAAACTCCCATAAACTATAAAGAAATATACTTATGAAAATCAAATCTGATAACGTCAGTGCATTATTAATAATTATATTTGCTATTATTTGTATTAAAAATATCAAAGGGATAAATGAATAAATTTTATAATTTACATATTTAAATAAATAGAGAGAAGCTAAAATACCTAAAATGCATGTAATAAAAATAAACAATAGATAGAATGAAATAGTACTAGATTTAGTATAATTCCACACTACTCCGATTATTTCCAAAAGTAACCATAGCACAAAAATACTTAAATTTGCTCTATGTCTATTTAAAGCTTCTTGTTCACCAGAATATATCTTTTCATTAAAAAATATAAAGGGTTTATTAGAAAATTTATTATTTAAACTTATAGTGATTTTATTATCATCTAAAATATACTCAACATTATTTTTTAAGTCGTTTTTAGAGACTTCGTCAATTTTATTATCATTAAAATAAATTTTATATATTTTCTCTTTAGAAGCATAAGAAATAATAAGAGTATTTTCATTATTTTTAATTCTATAGATATTCATATTTTAATTGAGAAATAAGAAATTACGACAATTAAGATTGATTAAGTAATTGTTTAGCAGTATCTATGGCTGTATCTAGAATATTTTCACTACTAAGCATAGAAGCTATAGACATTATACGTTCTTCATTAGAGAGATATCTAAATACGCTACGAGTAGAAGATTTATCAGTTTTTTTCTCTACGAAGATATGATATTTAGCTTTTGCTGCTATTTGAGGTAAATGAGTAATAACTATCACTTGATGGTGCATAGACATTTCTGATAACAGTTCTGCCATCTGCGCTGCTATATTACCAGATACTCCCATATCGATTTCATCAAAGATTAATGTGGGCAAATAGTTTTGTGCAGCAATGATAGATTTCAAAGCTAACATTAATCTACTCAGCTCGCCACCACTAGCAACCTTTTCGATTGGTTCAGGAGCTATTCCTTTATTAGCAGAAAATTTTAGCAATAATTTATCCATGCCATAGTTGGTAAAATCATTGATAAAATCTAGCTGAACAACAAAATCACTGTCTTGCATGCCTAACCTAGATAATAAATTTTTTACTTTATCTTCTAACAATGGAATATGACTTTGCCTAACATTAAATAATTTCTCACCTAATTTATAAAGTTCAGATGCTATATTAGATAAATTAGCTTCCTTAATATCAATATTTTTGGCTAAATCATCAATATTACTGATTTCATTTTTTAATTTATCTTGCAAAATAAGAAGTTCATCAGTTGTAGATGCATGATGCTTAAACATTAATTTTTGTAAAAGATCCAATCTATTTTCTATACGTTGTAGTTCATCAGCAGAGAAATCCATAGATTCTGCTTGCTCAGTCAAAGAAATAGCTATTTCTTTAATTTCAATTTCAATATTTTCTAAACTGCTTAAATATTCATTTGCTTTAGGTAAATAACTCCCAATACTTCTCAATTTTTGAATAATTTGACTAATATTATTATAAATATTGGGTTCATTATCATATAATAAAGCTGTAACCTCTTTGATAGTGTGTAGAGTTTGCTCACCGTGAGATAATAATTCGAATTTTTGAGATAATTCTTCATACTCATTATCTCTGATATTTGTATTTTTCAGCTCTTCCCACTGAAAATGTTTGTAATCATTCTCAAGCATGAGTTGCCTAATAGTTTCATTATCTAACTCAATTTCTCGTTTAAGACAAGTGTAACTATTAAACAGTTTATTATAAGTATTAAACAAATCATGAGTTTTAGCAAAAGAATCCAACAGAGCATATTGAAACTTTTGAGTACCTAAAAGTAAAGTGTCAAACTGAGAATGAATATTAATTAATTGCTCTCCTAGATTTTTAAGAATATTCAGATTGACAGGTGTATCATTGATGAAAGCTCTAGATCGTGTATTATAATAAATTTCTCTCCGTATTATGAGAATTTCGTCATAGTCTAGATCATTATCAACAAAAAAGTTTTTTAAATCCAAATTTTTAATATTAAAAGTCCCCTCAATGACACACTTTTTAGATTTGTCTAGCAAAGCATTATTATCAGCCCTATCACCTAATAATAACTGAATAGCACCTAAAAGTATACTTTTGCCAGAGCCAGTTTCACCAGTGATAGTAGTAAATCCACTATTAAAATTTAAAGATAATGAATCTATAAGCAGGTAATTTTGAATATCTAAATGTTGCAACATTTACCTAAAAAGAATTTATACAAAGATAGGATAAAAAATTTTAATAGGGGTAATAAGTGATAAAGATGAAAGGGAAAAGAAATTTTAATATTTATGTTATAGTTTCTATTGGTTTAGCTCTAAGCTTTATGTATTCATAATATGCACGTCGATCTGACGCCGCTAAATTCAACATCCTCCCCACATCCTCAATTAATTTATTCAATAAATACTTGTGCTTCACTATA
>JAPXMM010000129.1:0-7157 GCA_033809015.1 Bacteroidales bacterium | reverse complement strand
GCGAGCGATAGCGAGTTCATTTACCCTTGACTGGACCAAATAAATAATCTTATAATTGCAAACAAATTCATGGGGATTTATATAAATTGTTCGGTAAAAATATGTCCAAAAAAGTGTTGACATATCAGTCTTTTTTCCCTCCTGGAATTGGGTCAATTGGTAACTTCGATTCCATTCTTCCAAAATAACTTTCTAATTCCTTGCAAACATATGCATTAAAGTGCTCGCCATGCATTTTCTTATCTACGGCTTTAATTTCATTAACTGTATCAAAACTGCTTATATAGTTAAGTAGAGAAACTAAAATAATAAAATCATCAGAATAAATCCCACAAAATGACTTATACCAAGCATTGTTAACTTCGCAAATAATATGTGTTAACTGTTTATATAGAAACAATTGTTGTTCATTTAAATTGAACCAACCTTCCCCTAATATTTTTTTATTTAACCCGTCTTCAATAGAATCATATCTTAATTCCTCATGTAAAGATTTAAGTAATTTAGAAATTATACCTACAAGCATATCAGCCATTCTAATCCCTGTTATTTCTTTTGAATCAACTTCTGTTACAAAAGTCAATCCTACTTGTTTTGCGGCCTTTAATGTATTACCATCGTCACCCTCTCTATCTAAAAATAATGAATACTTAGAGATATCCTTTTCTATCAGATACTTTTTAAAACCATGAAAAGCGATATCATAATTCCAATTAATATCAAATTTTACGTTTATATCATCTAACAATATCAAAATTTGTGTAAATGCAAGAGTTTCGTGTTCTTTCAATTTTGGATTAGTTTTATTAACATTAATTCTTTTATTAAAAAAAGTCTTCAACAACTGAACTAATTCACCCGTATTTTCATACATGCCCGAAATAATTTCTTCTGGTTGATACATCACTATTGCCTTAACTATGGAATATCTCATCATATCCATATCTTCCCAAATATTATTTTTATAATTTAAAAACAGTTGATTTATTATATATTCAATTTTACTGGTAACAGAAAAATACAATAATACATTATCATCAAATATAGAAAAAAGATCAAGAATAAATTCTATATTATCTCGATTTAAAGAAGCAAATCCATTTTTAAATTGTCTTTTTTTCAGTGTAGTACTTTTTAACTCTCCATCTGATTTGCGATCCGAATACTTCTCCTCGAAATCAAGATATTTTTTCAGTACAATTTTTTCATCTGCAGTCTGCCACCCAACAATTGTTGTAATAAAATTATCATAATAATTTTCTGAAACAATTGTAGAATGATTAATTTTTCTGCTGTGCTCTGATTCATCATAAAAAAAATTAAAATGTTGTACCATAAATGCCATTCCTCCTTTGATCGATAATTAAATATCCTTTACTTCATCCCAATATTCTTTACAATATTATATCATATTTAAGAAGTATACTTCTGTTCCTCCTTCCAAATTTGGGTACAAAAAAAGAAGATACCCATGTAATTAACTCCTATTGAGATGTAAGTACCTATTAAGTTTTGTATATATAAAAAAGTTGCCCACTCATTTTTTTAGAGCAAGCAACTTTTTGTTTTCATATTTAATTTTAATTATTAGATAACTTTAAAATGCTTAAACGCATCTTTAATTGCTTCCACTTTTTCAGGTGTTGGATGCTTTCGTTCATGTTTTAATTCTTCTACTGCATTGGGGGCATCATACATTGGTAATCCCAAGCTTCTTTTTATTTCTGCTATATAAGCCGTATGCACTTTGAAATCATACTTACTTTCTATATATTCTTGTATCATTTTATAGGTTACTCTTTCACTCGGTCTATAATCTTCAGCTTTTTGAGCTATTTTATCCACTGGGATTTTTCCATCACCCTCACCAAACTCAATGTTTACGTGGATATGACTATCTGCATTTTTGTGGGACAAAGATACAACCGTCTCAACGGTTATAAAATTTGAATACATATCCCCACAAAATATCATAAAACCTTATTAAAAGTAGATTAATAGTTTTTTTATATGAACTAATAATATTTCTAATAATAAATATATTAGAAAACTCATAAATTTAATTATTTCATTAAATCATTAGTCATGCTCTATTATTTTCATGGAACCTATTACAACATCTGAAAGATGTTTAGAGCGTATTTCAAACTCTACTTCCTGTGGTAAGCTGTTGAATACAAGAATTGTAGGAAATCCCATATTTGTATTTTGCTTTAAGTAAGGAATGTTAAAAGAAAAAACATCGTGATTGGTATCAGAATATACAGTATAGCAAAATAATTGATCCATTGCATCGTAATATATTTCTTTATACTCTTCGTACTTTTCTGATACTGATTTACCTTGCATTAAAATTGTCATATTTATATCGGGCATATGATAAGAGTAAGCCGGTGGATAATTTGAAAATCCATCAATATCTACGACAGGCTCCATCATAAAAAGCTTCTCTTCTAACGAATTTTCATTGAACATTTTTATAAATGAATATCCAGGTATCGGTAAGTTTTTTGAATAACATATACATCCTCTGGGAAATATCATTTTTACATCAATATCCTCATCGAACGAAGTACCTGTATTACTTATTACACATTTTACATAATACTTCTCTTGGAGAGCAAAAAAATAATCATAATACTCATTATACTCGTCAATTTCCCAATACAACTCTATAAGCTTATTGTATTTCGCTTGTTCTTCATCAGTACCCTCGAGCGATGGTTTCGAATTGCCAAAAGGCAACACTATTGTTGAAATGCTTTTTTTAAGATTTCCCAATACAAAAAAATTGTTATATATTAATAATCCTTTTTTTTCACAATATTCAGTGATAGTTTTTTGTATATCGGAACTTATTTCGACATCTTTGACACTAACCAATCCCGATAAATCTATTTTGCTCATTCTTTCTTTAAATGCTATCATTTCTTCGCTTCCTATATATTTTGATAGGGAAGAATCATCATCTTGAATATCTACTACTTTTGATTCTGAAAATTCAACCTTATCTTTTTCGGAAACACGAATTTTTTTCACCTGTTCATATATTTCTCTGATTTTTTGTTCCTTTTTTCTCAAGAGACAAGAATCAGTCCAATTTCTTGTATATGCATGTGCACTCGAAACTGGCTTGTTTTCTAATACTCCCTTCAAAGAAATATCAGGTTTCTTCTGTGAAATAGGTAAGGAGCTTATTCCAGCAAAAAATGATAGTTGCTCCTCTTTAGTCATTTCAATATCAAGAAATTCTAATCGGACACCATAATTCACCGGTGTATTTAGCATAGTAGCTATACGTTCCAAATGATAAATGACTATATTAATACTTGTATCAACTTCACATAACTCTTGACGTTCAGCCAGCCTTAATTCTTGATTTGTAATAAATACAAATCCCGATGCTTGATTTGTAGTAACACCACCGAAGTCATCTATAAATTTGTCCTTTATATCTTTGAAAGTTTTTTGACCTCTTGGGAAATATATTCCAGCAATCCATTTGCTCTCTTTTTCAAAAAAAACAATATCTTTTTTACCATCTTTTCCTCCCAATGGATGCGAGGGATCAACATTTTGGAATCCATCATTATGTAATAATATGGCAGCAAGCCTTTCGGCCGGCGCTTGACCTCTGTCCCATTCTAATAACCTATGCCAAGTTTCTTTACCCTCATTCATTCTCCGTGCCATAATATACCTCCCTAATTCTCCTTTTTCTTCGCTCACTAAAGTGTAGTCAACATTTTTGTAATATAACTAGTTTAGAACAAAATCGGCATTCTCATTATAATACTACCACATCATTGGACAAATTAGGCATTATTACTATATCTATTCTTATCTTTTCCATTAACTTAATTTCTATATCTTCTAATGCCATAATATAGTCTTTTTCACTTTAGAAACATTTCCTAAATGCAAATCTTTATATTTCTTATACTCTTCCTTTGATTAGGTTCAGCTATTTTAGCACTGATTTTTCCAACATGGGTTAGAATTGATATTTGGATAATTTTAGGAATTCGTCAAGCTTCTCAACCCAATCTTACATATATTTGATATTCTCCATTAGCTTGCATTTCAGCAAATTTAAGATAAAGAGAAACCATGCTGTTTAAAGCAGATAACACCTCTTTTGTATATACTAACATCATGTAATAGCTTTTTCTACTAATGCATCTGCTGAATAAAAAATCTAAAAAATCTTTTCTGCTACAGTTCGTCCATGAGCTGTCCAATGCATTTTATCCTGTACCGTCTTAGAAAACAAATTTGATTCTTATGTTCTTGAGCTGGCAACACTTTATCGCATAATTTTTTCTGATGTTCGAATATCTCGAATTTGCTCCAATAACTCTTCAAAATTAATGTCCTTTTCATTATTTTTTAGAAACTCATCATTCATAGCTAATCTTTTTCAATACACTACTTACCTAAATTCTTTACTATGTGCTTTGCCAAGACTTTATACGATAGCCAACTAAAATAATTACATCTTAATTAACGGTAAGTAACTAACCTACTATACTTAAGCGTAAATAGCTATTGGAATAACAATTGCAGCCGGAGATTCAATAATAAATCGAACTTCTGGAAGATTGAATTGAGCTAAGTCAGGATCCCTAAATATTGTCATGAAATTAGTTAAGCTCTCTCGATCCAATATATTCAACGTAGTCTTACGCAACAAGTTAATCCCTTCTTCATTGTTTTTACATACCTTTATTACTTTTCCTAATATTTTAAATGTACCTCCTAATATCTCAGAAATATTATCATTTGACAAATATTGTTCTTGTGCAGAAACCACTAAAGTTCCATTAGGATTTTCTAAAATAAAATCTACTGTGCCTGTATGCTTTAGTTCATCAAGAAAAGATTTGATTTGTTTCAATGTGGCTTTATCACTATTTCTTTTTTCTGTAGCCATTTTCTTACTGCCAAGTTCAGGCTTCTCAGCAAATATCTCAGCCATTCTAAAAACATCAACAAACTTTTCCATTATATCTATCATAGGATTTTTTTGTAATTCCCCTTCCAATTCAATAAAATCTCCTGTCTCAATTTTTGAGAAATCTAAATTTTCTCCTGCTTTACATATCATCATATCGTTATCTATGAGTCTTGTACGAAATTTGGATAATAGTGAGACATTTGTATGAACTTTTTCAAGTTTACTTTCAGAGGTTGTAGAAGCGTTTTTATCTTTTTGGAGAGAACCATCTAATTGAATTTTAAGCAATTTATCTAATATTGCTTTGGTAGAAATACCCCCTCCTACTTTTACATTAGTAGAACTAATATCTTGATTCGATGAACTAATTTCACTTACCATTGAAAAACCATCTTCCATTATCGCTAGCATATCTAACACTGTCTTTTCATTTAAATAGATTGGAATAATCAGTTGATCTTTTGATGCTTTATTATCCATAAAAAACTCCTCCTTTTTCTATCCAAGTTGCATGTCTTTCATATTTCTATTATGGTTACTGTATACTTGTTTTTTTCTCCTTAATCTATTAGTTTTATTAATTTCTATATTCTTCAGCTTTTCTCGCTATCTCATCAATGGGAATCTGTCCTTCTTCATCACCAAACTCTACATTTATGTTGATATGTGTATCTGCTTTTTTGTGGGACAATGATACAACCGTCTCCACATGCAACGACCCGTCTGGATTGATGTTTTATACTGTTTCTACTACATTTTCACTTTTTTCTGTTTTCTCGGTAATCGGAAATATGTCAATGGCTCTTTTAGAGGTATCAGTAAGTGGGAATAAGTCTATCCCTTAGCTATACAACTATTTATAATTTTTGTTTTCCTAATTGTTGATGTAGTAATCAATAAAACCGTATTGTATCTGACAATATTTTACAAAGGAAATAAAAATCATTAAAACTTCAATTCTCTCCATTTTTGTATCAGACGGGTGTGCCAATCCATTTCTAGTTATTCTGGTAAAATTCGCATATGCCTGAAATGCAACCCTATCAACCATTGGTAGCATTTCTTTAAATTCTACATCTGATACTCTGTTTTTTATCAAATTAAAATACTTTTTATAACAATTAAATTTTTCCGATGCCTTTCTTTTATTAGCCACCTCATCCCTCATTTGTGAGTGTTCAATTCTGAAATTTCTAGATAAATAGCCAAGTAATGCATTTAATTTCTCATCAATCATTCTTTCACTAGCTAAACCTAACATAATTACTGCCGCTTCCATACAATTAGCATTATAGCATTGTAAAGCCTGTTTTATATAAAATTCTGTCCACTCAGAAATACTTGGTATACTTTTAATTTTATCAAAATACCCATCTATGTCATAAGGTAAAATCTCCAGTTCTTCTAAACATTTAAGCCCATATTCTGTGACATGAAAATAAGGTAAGTTATGACCATAGTTGCCTACTGCCCCAGGTGCTATAATTCCTTGGTTAAGTAATAAATGAAACTGTTCAAATATATTCTGTATATCACTTCGACTAAAATTTGTTGTACTGTGCGGATGGAGCATAAGGCCACTTGCTCCCCATGCTGCTCTAGACAAACTAACCTTTTCTTTTACAAGCCCTTTTTTCACTGCTAGACCTTCCATAAGACGATATAGATCTGATTGTGCTCCTTGATAACCGTATTTTTTGAATGTTTTACCTTCTGAATCAATTTCCGACCCTTCATAAGCCAAAGTTTCTAGCATTAGATTTCTAATTTCAATAGAAGATAGGTTTCTAATCTCAGGTTCCACTTAATTTAACCTCCACAATTATTGTTTTTTTATTAATTTACTTAATAAGAAATTACCCCAATAACTCCCTTATCTTCACAGTTAATATCTTTTTTCTCTTCTCATAAAACTCATCAAAGTTCTCTAATTCAAGTGAAACTCCTTCAGGTATAAATGATTGTTTTCTAAATTCTTCTTTCTGAGCATCATTCATATCATTATAATAATCTACAAGTCTCATATCACTTTTACTAGCATTACTTCTACCTTCCAACAAGTGCAAATTAGCTAGTCTATTGCGATTACCTCTCCAATTTCTCCAATCTTCCATGGAAACTGCAATAGGCTTATTACCATCAAATCTCTCAAAAGGATGAAGGTGATCTTGCTCATATTTAAAATGATTATTTCTCCAAT
>JAPXMM010000128.1:0-7184 GCA_033809015.1 Bacteroidales bacterium | reverse complement strand
GGTCAGTACATTGTAGAAGAGAGATATAATCTACATCCAGAGCATCCACATGGAAATAATCCTGGCCATCATTATGGGCATGATAATTATAAACCAAATCATGGACAATATTTTAGCTATACTGGAATGTACCCAGAAACTTTTAATAGTCTTTGCTCTGTTTTGCAAAATCAATCTTTTGATTCAAATAAATTGATAATAGCAAAAGATGCTATACTAAAGAATGGAATTAATGCTTCTCAACTAAGGATATTACTTTCATATTTCTCTTTTGATTCTAATAGATTAGAATTAGCTAAATATGCTTATCCTTTTGTTGTAGACCCACAAAATGCTTTTATGATAACTGATGCGTTTACTTTTTCATCTTCTGCACGAGAATTCATGGAGTTTATTAATCATTAAGATAATTACAGTCATTAAAATTGTAAGTATATAATTTTTATCATCTTTATAATTCATTTTTTAAATGTAATTTTGTAAATACATTTATAACGAGGAAAAACGCTCAAAGATGAAGACTTTTTATATAGAAACTTACGGTTGCCAAATGAATGTTGTAGATAGTGAAATAGTAACCTCTATATTGCTTAGAAATGGTTATTTGTATAGTGATGACGCTAAAAATGCTGATATAATTTTATTAAATACATGTAGCATACGAGAGCACGCAGAGGATAGAGTAAAAGCCAGGATTAGACAATTAAATTCTCTGAAAAAAACCAACCCTTCTTTAAAAATAGGTATTATCGGCTGTATGGCAGAAAGTTTAAAAGAAAAATTATTAAATGAGTTGCCAATGATAGATTTATTAGCTGGACCAGATGTATATAGAGATTTACCAGAAATAATAAGTGAGGTAGATAGAGATAATAAAATAATAAATACTATGCTATCAGAGGATGAAACCTATTCAGATATCTTACCTACTCGCTATGACACTAATGGTATATCTGCATATGTATCTATTATGCGTGGTTGTAATAATTTTTGTAGCTATTGCGTAGTACCATATACTCGTGGTAGAGAGCGAAGTAGAAATGTAGACTCTATAGTCAATGAAGTTTCTTCACTAGCTCAACAAGGGTTTAAAGAGATAACTTTATTAGGTCAAAATGTAAATTCATATAATTATCTTGAGACTAATTTCCCATCACTATTAAATATTCTAGCTAAGCAATTTCCTCAAATATTATTTCGCTTTGCCACCTCGCATCCTAAAGATTTAAGTATAGAATTAATAGAAACTATAGCAAAATATCCAAACATTGCTAAATCTTTTCACTTACCTGTGCAATCTGGTTCTGATGCTATTTTAAAAAGAATGAATAGAAAATATTCTGTAGCTGAATATTTAGAAAAAGTTAGACTATTACGCTCAGCAGTACCAGATATTACAATTAGTACAGATATTATTTGTGGCTTCTCAGGTGAAACAGAGGATGATCACAAACAAACTATAGAACTCATGAAAGAAGTAAAATATTTTTTTGCATTTATGTTTAAATACAGCGAACGCCCAAACACTGTAGCTTCTCGCAAATATGCAGATGATATAGATGAACAAACAAAAACTCGTAGACTAAATGAGATAATAGATGTACAACAAAAAATATCTTATGAGCTAAATAAACAAGATCTTGGCAAAACATTTAAAGTGCTTGTAGAAGGTACTTCAAAGAAGAATGATAAGGAAATATTTGGACGTAATTCACAAAATAAAGTAATCGTATTCCCAGGAGACATAAGTATGAAAGGTGAATTCGTAGATGTAGAAGTTATAGATTGCACATCAGCCACATTGATAGGAAGATTAAAAAATTAAATAAATAAAGATGAATATTGATAATAATGAAGGTAATTATATAATATTTTTAGGGACAGGTACATCTACGGGAATACCGGTAATCAGCTGTAAATGTGCCACTTGTACCTCCAATGATCCTAGAGATAAAAGATTTCGCACCTCAGCATTTATTCATTATAATGGACTAAAATTAGTAATAGACTGCGGTCCAGATTTTAGACTACAAATGATAAACAATCAAATAGACGACATAGACGCTATATTAATAACGCATGGACATAGAGACCATATAGCAGGTATAGACGACATAAGACCTTTTAATTTTATACTTGGTAAAGTAATAAGCTTATATGCAAAAGAAGAAGTAATGAGTCAACTGGACAAAGAATTCCCATATATTCTGAATCCTAATGGCTATTTTGGTTCTCCACAATTAGATTATCATAATATTAACGATAGCATTTTTTTTATTGAGAATAATCCAATAATTCCTATTCCAGTATTTCATGGGAAATTAGAAATACTCGGATTTAGATTTGATAATTTAGCCTATATAACAGATGCAAGCCAGATACCTGATAGTAGTATGGAACTCATAAAAGGAGTAGAAATATTAGTAATAAATGCATTGAGACGAAGTCCTCATATTTCTCACTTATCATTACCACAAGCATTAGAAATAATAGAGAAAGTAAACCCACAAAAAGCTTTTTTAACACATCTTTCGCATTTTTTACCACCACACATACAAATATTAAAAGATCTACCTAATAATGTATCACCAGCATATGATGGGTTGAGAGTAGATTTTTAAAAAAGGAAAAGGAATAAACAATAAAAAATTAGTCAATTTTTTATTGTTTGGAAATTTATTTGATTAAATTTCCAAATTTTAATTACTTTTGTAAAAATAATACGTTATGAAACAATTAGTTGATAATTTAGTAGAACATTTATCAATGGGCAAACAAGAGCATTTAGCTTTCCTCGATGGTCTCTTTTATTTATTAAAACAAAAAGATGCAGATGTAGTAGACTACCAAGGTCTCAAAGCAGAAAGTGTATCTCCACAATGCCCCAAATGTGAAAGCATTAACATTATAAAAAATGGTCATCAACAAGGTCAGCAACTCTATCAATGCAAAGAATGTGGCAAGAACTTCAGAGTAACTACAGGCACCTTCGTATACAATCTACATAAAAAAGAATTAATGCTAGACTACATTCTATGCATGCTCGAGGGTAAAAGTTTACGTCAATGTGCTAAGGAAATAGGAATAGATCTAACGACGAGTTTCGAATGGAGACATAGGATATTGACAGCACTCAGGAGCTTCGACGATAATGTTAACTTTTTCGGGATAATGGAGCTCGAGGAATTGCTGATGAAATATTCAGAAAAAGGAAGAAGATACAAAAGTAAAGAAGAATATTTGATAGCTCAGGAGAAAAAGCAGCACAATGTGGCAGTGCTGGCGATGAAAGACAGAAGTGGCAATATGCTATTCAATTTAATTTGCTTTGATAAAGTTAAGAAGACGCAATTAGAAAAGATATTAAGAAATAAAGTATCTACAAGCAGCACGATATGTGGAGAAGATAGGAAAGAGTTCAAGAAGTTTAGGTCGAAAAATTTAAAGAGTAAGTCAGTGAAACGAGAATTAGTGAAAGATCAGAATGATACATACAACATAAATACAGTGAGGCAGCATACAGTAAGGTTTGCAAAGTGGATAGACAAGCAGTTCAGAGGAGTAGCTACGAAGTATTTACAAAGTTATATAATGTGGTATATAGTGAAGCACAAATATTTATTGAATAAATTAATAGAGGATGTGGGGAGGATGTTGAATTTAGCAGCGTCGGATAGGCGTGCATGGTATGAATATATAAAGCTTAGAGCTAAACCAATAGAAACCCTAACATAAATTCCAATTTTATATTTTTCCCCCTCTTTTAATTTTTATAATTATTTTATATATCATTATATTCTTTATCAGTTCATATTTTTAAATTTAATTTAGCTAAATAATAAATTTTTATTATAAAATTAATCATTTATTTAAAAAATTATTTTAAATTTGCAATAAATAAGAATCAAATGAATAGTAAATTTTTACTAATAAGCATTTTATTAGTTTTTTCTCAATTTTTATTTAGTCAAACTATTAGTTATAATCCACCAGAAGGAATTAAATATATTGATAATCCTACAACAAATGATATTTATAATTATCAAGATTCATTAGGATTTATTTGTATTCAGATAAAAATTATCCCTAATAAAAATTTTGAAAATTTTAAAAAGAATTTTGATTCAAATCATTTTTTTGAAAAAAATAATCTTATACCACAAATTACTGACACTGATTTTAGATTAGATGATAAAAATGGCATTTTACTCAAAGGGAATATTTTGATAAATGAAGGTGATAAAAAAATCAATATTATTAGAACCACATATTTTACGGGTGATGACTCTCATATTATAATATTAACTGCAGCATATCCCGATGAAATAGATGAAATCTTTTTCACGCATTTGACAGAATCATTTAAAACTTTAGAAATTAAAAATTAAAACAAATATATAAGATGAGAAAAATATATATTTTATTATTTATATTACCAATAAATATTTTTTGTCAAACATATACAGTTCATCACCCAATCAATTGGGCAGTGAATCATCAATATATGTGGGGACCTAATGGTAGCTCATGGAGTTTAAATGTACACCAAGATATTTTCAATTATACGTTTAGCGAGAACCAAACTTTTGGACATATTGAAGATTTAGGAATTTTAGGAGAATGGGGAGCCGAACTTGATTTAAATGCATATTTATCAATGGCATTAACATATTATGCTAGTGGGTTTAATAATGGATGGGTAGATATTAATTATCCAGTTGATATTACTCTCACATTTCCTGATTATGGTACAATCATTCCAGGTCAATGGGCTACTATAAACTCCGATTATACAGTTTTACCAAGTGCTTATTTAAATCCTCATTTCCCTGAAGAAGGAATTATAGGGATGAATTTTTCTTTTGGAGCTAATATTGATTTAAGTGGTCAGTTATGTGTCGGAGGTTGTACTCCAATAAATATTTTTAATGTGGGTGTCCCCTATGATTCATTAACATTAATTGAGCTAAATACTTATAGTGGTATTGCCACTTATCCATGTATTGTAAATAATTATCCAGATATATGCCAAAGTCAAGTAATCCCACTTATCATTAATGATATTGGTGGAACAGGACTATCTCTATGGGCTGATATACCTTACATAGCTTCGTATAATGATTATATTTTGCCTAATAATTGTTTAATAGCTAAAGGGCAAGATTATTACATGAGTCTAGGACTAGATATAATACAATTTATACAATTCATGGGAGAAGTAATAGGAGGGTCTACAGCTGACGCTATTAACGACTTTATTGATATTTTAAGCGGTACTATTCAGATAGTTAATGATGCCAATATTAATATTAGTCTTGATTACTCTTTAATTGATAATGCTAGCTTATTTACTAATCATTATTTACATCAAGATTTAACTTTTTGCCCTACTTTATATACTACTTTCCATTTCCAGACACCTGTTCAATATGAAGAAGTTGATACTAATAATACCATTGTTCAAAATGGTATAAATGATACTATTACTTTCAAAGTTGGTAATAATCTTAATATTTTATGGCCTTGTTTCGGATTGGATAGTTTATCTACTGGTCCTATATTACATTTTATGGAAAATGAGTTCAATAATCATGTATGGGATAGTATAGCTCTTAATTTTGGTATAATTGGTTTGGATTTTACTCTTAATATTGATTTAAGTTTATTCAAGCAAGCAATAAATGATTTACCACCCTTATGTGTGGATATAGACGAATATAATGAAGTATGTTTTGTTCATCAAAAAAATTTATCAGCTAATAAAGCCCATCTTAGTTTTCATTTTGGACCATTTCTAGATGATACTTTACACATTACTGATTTTGCTTTGACATGGATGGATAATACATGGGAAATAGCAGGATTTCATGATTCAATATTCCCACCAGAATTAATGACTTCAGCCCCATCATTAAATATGAATATTATAGGGGATACAGTTTTATGCCAAGGAATGACAAATGGAGTAATAATAGCTTGGGGTAATAATGGCATGCCTCCTTATGCTTTTCATTGGTCTACAAATAGAGATACTATAACAAATATTCCTATAGATTCAATAATAATAGGGGTGGGGACATATAGTGTAACAATAACCGATGAAGGCGGCTGTAGTGTGAGTGATAGCGTAAATGTTGTTAGTAATCCACCAATATATATGAATTTAGATAAAGTTGATATTTGGTGTGAGTATGATTCTACTGGTATAATAATGATAAACGCAACTGGTGGTACACCACCTTATAATTATACACTCTTGCCTAATAATGTTAATTCTACATCAAATATTTTTGATAGCTTACCTAAAGGGACATACACGATTATAGTCTATGATAATTATAGTTGCTCTGTTAATGAAACAATTTCTATCATTGAGCTTCACGACTTACCACCTGTAAATATTACGGCAGAACCTACTATTGGTTGTCAACCACTATACGTACAATTTGTTGAAACAAATTATGAATATTTCCCTACTAATCAATATTTATGGAGCTTTGGTGATACCATTTATAATCCGTTACATAAGTTTAATACATCAGGTCATATAGATATATGGCTTACTGTAACTAATGAATATGGTTGCGATACCACAGCTTATTATGAAGATTTAATAACAGTTTATCCTAAGCCAATAGCTAATGGATATATATTCCCTGAGGTGGTATATGCAAGTAATGATCCTACATACACTATTCAATGTTATAATGAGAGTATTGGAGATACTCATGTATTATGGGATTTTGGTGATTTTGCTACTTCAGTTTTAGACAATCCAGTTCACTCATATTTACATGATGGAATATATACTATAATGTTTATTGTATTTAACGAGTATGGATGTTCAGATACTATTAGTCAGGAAGTATCAATGTTAGATGACATTTTAAATATTCCTAATGTAATTACTCCTAATGGTGATGGCATAAATGATGTATTTTATATTGAAAATATAGATAAATATCCAGTTTCTACTCTTACTATCATTAATAGGTGGGGAAATACTGTCTATGAAGTTACTAGTTATGATAATACTTGGGATGCTAAAGACCAGCCAGGTGGTACATATTATTTTGTTTTATATACAGGAAATGGACCAAACAATCCAAATAAAGTATATAAAGGCTCTATCACAGTTGTAAAATAATTTAAATATTGATAAATGAAGAATGATTTAATCTTAT
>JAPXMM010000127.1:0-7257 GCA_033809015.1 Bacteroidales bacterium | reverse complement strand
ATTTGATATGTTTTAAGCCAAATGATGAGTTCGAGCAAGCAGTGAAAGAATCACCTAGTAAAAAGGTATTAGTACCTCGTAAGATAAAAGGATTAGCTGTTTATAGCGTAAATGTAGCAGAGAAAAAAATTAATGATTTTCTGGTTTGGATGATGAAATTCAGAGGAGTAGCCACAAAGTATCTACAGAACTACCTTATGTGGTTTGTAGTGATGAATAAATATTTGAAAGATAAGGTAGAATCAGATATTGGGCGACTTTTAAATCTGTCATCGCACGATAGGTGGGCGTGGGAGAGGTATTTTAAGTTGATAAAGTTGAAATATTAAATATCATGAAAAATTAAACATAAATATTGTTTTCCAATTTCCTATTCCATCATTTCATCTTTATCCATTTTAACCTTTTTTAAATTTAATGTGTTCATTACATTTGCCTTTAATCCTTTTACATACGGCTGTATTAACCTTATTGATACATCATAATACAAAGGTACTACAGGCATCTCTTCTATCAGTATTTCATTCATTTCTTTTATTATTTTATATTTTGTATTATCAGATGTCCTCAATAGTTGTTCATACAAATTATCAAATGTCGAATTGTGAAATCTTGTGTAATTAGGCCCATTGGGTGGTATGTTTTTGCTATAAAATATTGCAAAATAATTTTCTGCTTCTGGGTAATCTGCTATCCAACTTCCTCTGAAAAAATTAGCTTGTCCCTTATACATTAAGTCTCTTAATGTAGCTGGTGGTATTACTTCTATATTTATTTCTAATCCTATCTTTGTTAATTGGTTTTGAATAAATTCTGCTAAATCTATATATGTATCATTGGTTAAAAGTGTAATTTTCTCTTTATTATCACTATTTAAATATCCAGATTTTATCAACAATTGTTTAGCTTTTTGTGGATTGTATTCTAAATATTTTGTATCACTATCCAATGGATTCAGTATTGGTGGTATAAAACCTTGTAATGATGGATATCCCAAACTATTTCTAAGATACTTCATCATAGCAGCTCTATCTATCCCCAGGGATATGGCTTGTCTTAATTCTTTATTATTGAATGGAGAGTCCTTATTAATTAAAAAGCCCAGATATTCTGTATTAAGGAATAAGCTTTTTTGAAATATATATTTGTCTTTATATTCTTCTTTTAGTTCACCATCTCTTGTTAATAATATATCTTTGAATGATGGGTCTATTCCAGACAGAAAATCAAATTTGCCTAGCATAAAGTCCATAAATGCTACTTGTTTATCTTTGATAAATGAGATAGATATACCATCTAAATATGGTAGCTGATTTCCATATTTGTCTCGTTCAAAATAATTATCATTTTTTGCTAATATTAGTTTGACGTCTTTTTTCCAATATTTATATAAAAATGGTCCAGTTCCAATAGGGTGTCTAGAAAATTCATCTCCATATTTTTCTATAGCTTCTCGTGGTATAATGCTGCAATATGGCATTGCAAGGATAGACAGAAATGAGGTGAATGGTTCAGTCAAATGAATTATTACTGTACTGTCATTGGTAGATTCTATCCATAGTTTATTATCTTTAATTGCTACTGAGTTTAAAACCCACCTACCAGGAGATGCTGTCTCATCTGATGCTAATCGCTTTAAGCTATATACTACATCTTGTGCTATTAACTTTCTAGTACTGTCTTTGAAACATATGTCTTTGTGAAAATACACATCATTTCTTATATAAAATGTATATTTGCAATGATCTTCAGATATTTCCCATGATTTAGCTATGCTTGGTATTATTTGCAATGAATCATCTAAGCTCACTAAGGTATTATACAATTGTTGTATTACCCAGATATGTGCTTGATCTCTAGCAAATGCAGGATCTAAAGAGTATATACCAGAAGGTTGATTATAATGAAATATTTGTTTGCTTTGTATGTTTTCATTACTAGCATTTTTGCAACTTTCTATTAATATTAATAAAGTAATTAACATACTGATTATTAATGAATTATATAATCTCAAATGTTTATTTTTTGCAAAATTATTTTTTTTCATTTACTATATTTCTTTTAAAATCCAATAGCGATTAATATAGTACTATATATGATAAAATAAATATACGCTATATTTGCTAAATCTTCATTTTTGTTTTTAATATATATGTAACAAATGTAAATGATAATCATTGCTAATGTTATAGTCAATATAATGTAGGTGCCAGGAAAATGATGTAAATGAAAATAAATTCCTATCATTATTAGAATTTTATATATCAAGGTGAAAATCGATAAAAATTTATCTACATTATACCTTTCGCTTTTAACCTCTAAATAAATGAGATAAAACACTAATACTGGTAAAGCTATATGTGTTAATATCAGAAAAAATTTAATTTTAAATATTGCTAAATCTACTAAGATGAAATATGATGCTACAGAAATTAATTCGTTTCTTACTCTTTTACTTATTTTCATAAAATTATGTGTTATTTATTACAAAATTATGATTTTTATTTTTAGATTTTTAAAATATTTTAAAAACCAATAGTAATTTTTAGATGTAATCTAGTATTAGCTATATCCCAGCTGTTTTGAGGTTCTTTAGGTATAGCTAATGCTGTCCATATCCAACCTATGCGAGTTTTTAGTTGAAAAGCAATGCCAGCACTTTGATAATTTCCCCATTTAGATTGATATCTCTGCACTCTTGCAAATTGATAAAAAAATCTAAAATATGTATTTTCATTTCCACTTAATGCAAGGCCAGATTCGATTTTATATAGTTGCAATGCGGGTATTCGCTCCTCTTCTATTCCTAAAATATCATTGATGCCACCTACTAATAAAGCTTGATTTTTCAAAATAGTTTTATTTGAGTAAACACCCTTTTGTAGTATATTGAAATATAGTGATATGTTTTTATGTATTGGAATATATTTAATAGCATCTAAATAAGTTTCAGTAAGTAATTGATTTATTTTATTTTCTTTTTCTGAATTATTATCTGTTGTGCTATTTCCTAAATTTGTTTGCAATGATATTTTAAAACCTTTGTGAGGATTATAAATATTATCTAATTTCGAATATTGTCCACCTAAGTTTAGGTACGTGTATTTATAATCATTATAAATGATGCTGTCAGCATGTTCAAATGCTGTTGATTGTCTTTGTCCTGCACCGAAAAATATTTCTTTTTGTTGAGTTCTATCTGTATTATATAAATTTAGTATTTCTTCAGTATAGCCATAGGTAGTATCTTGCACTCTCATTTTGAATGCACCACTAATGGATAATGGTAATCCCGCTATGTATGGTACTCCAAGATTTATATTTACATTTTGATAATTATTCCCTAGATTTACTAGTAAATGCCATTTTTCGCCCCAGCCAATTAGATCTGCAAAATCACCTCTAATATATCCATTAAATTGCCAATTTTTAATTCCTGAATTTAATTTTGCAAAACCTAACATCCCTTCTATATTATTTTTAGGTTTTATTTTAATATTCAAATGTAATGTAGCAGTACTATCATTGAGTAATTCTATCATTGGTTGCTCTGATAAATAAACAAAATCAAATAGTAATTTATTTGTTTCTATTAATAATACCTGTCTATTTAAGGGCTCAGACAAATATATATTTAGCATCTTTAATAGTCTTTTTTCTTTCAATGGAGGTGGAGTATCCCATTTCACAGATATTATGTCAATTTTTTTATTTTTATTTAAGGTAGCACTAATAATTACATTTTTTGCATTAATACTATGTATAGAGAATCTAAGCTCCGCTAATAAATATCCATCATCCCAATATGGAGTAAGTATTTGATTAATTACTTCATTTTTTTGTCCATCGTTCCATTTTTTTAATTGCTCTTTTGAGATATTTATTTCTTCATCAGATGATTTTATTTTACCATCCCAAACAATTGAATAACCTTGTTTTTCTATATTGTTTAACCATTGCAATGTAGCATTAATGGAGGTATCTAATGTTAGAAATTGTGTAAAAGCAAGTATCGGAATCTGAAAAATAATTGCCAATAAAATTAATTTAAATCTTCCCATTTTATAGGGTCTATATTATTAGCTATCAAATATTGATTAGCTTTAGAGAAATGATGACACCCAAAGAAACCTCTATTAGCACTGAATGGTGATGGATGGGCAGCTTTCAGTATCAGATGTTTTTTATTATCAATTAGTTTTTCTTTTTCTTGAGCATAAGCTCCCCAAAGCATAAAAACCAAATGTTCTTTTTTATCAGATAAATTTTTTATTGCTGCATTTGTGAAATTTTCCCATCCAATATTACGGTGAGATTCTGGAGTATTCTCGCGTACTGTGAGTATAGCATTAAGTAGAAATACTCCCTGTTTAGCCCATCCAGAGAGATCTCCTTGATCGGGTGGATTTATATTCAAATCTTCTTTTAATTCTTTGAAAATATTTTGTAAACTTGGTGGTTTAGCCACACCTTTAGGTACTGAAAAGCATAAACCATGAGCCTGTCCGTATCCGTGATAAGGATCCTGACCTATAATAACTATTTTTACTTTATCAAAAGGAGTCAGATTAAATGCATTAAATATTAACTGTCCAGGAGGGAAAACTCTATATTTCTTTTTATCTTCTAATAAAAATTTTTTAATTTCTATAAAATATGGTTGTTGAAATTCATCTTTTAATACTTCTAGCCAACTACTCTCTATATTAGGATTTATTTCCATAATTATTAATTTATGCAAATTTAATGAAAAAATATCTTCTTTTTTCAAATATTTTTTTTATTAAAATAATTTTCGTACCTTTGCAATCTAAAATTTAAAATTATGTCTAGAGTTTGTCAAATATCAGGAAAAAGGTCCTTAGTAGGTAATAAAGTTTCACATTCTAATCGCAAAACCAAACGTCGTTTTTATCCAAATTTACAAACTAAAAAATTTTATTGGCCAGAGGCAGGACAATGGATTACCCTTAAAGTATCTACTAGTGTGATGCGTGATATTAATAAAAAAGGCATCGATGCTGTCATGAGAGAGAGTATTAATTCAGGTAAATTCAGAGATTAATACTTATCATTATTTTTAAATTTATTTATTTTTTTGGTATAATCCTTTGATATTGTCTCCTATTCCTAGAATAGAAAGTATTTGATTTGTAATCTTTATTAAAAATTTTAATAGTTTATTATTTTCAGCTTTTACACGAATAATCTCATCATCAGACTTTTGAGCAATTAAAGGGGTATTCGATTTATGCTTACTATTTCTAAATCTTGAAATGCTAATGCCATTTGTTTTTAAGAATATTTTTTGAAAATTATTTTTTTTTAATAAATATTGAAGTGTTTTAGGAGAATAATAGCATAAATGCTCAGGGTAATTAATCACATTCCATTTATTTTTAAGTATTAAATGAGTTATAGAATTAATATTTGGTGTTGTTAGATAAAAAATGCCATCCTTTCTTAAAATATGATAAATACTCTGTATCTCTTCCAATGGATTATTAATATGCTCTATTACCTCAAAAGATGTTATAATATCAAAAAATTCTTCTTCAAAATTAATTGAACTTGTTGTGCCTTTTTTAACATTTAATCCTTTTTCTGTGCAAATATTTACAGCTTGCTCACTATATTCTGTGCCGTATACATTCCAATCTCTCTTTTTTGCTTCTTCTAAAAAATAACCTACTCCGCAACCTATGTCTAGAATATTACTAGTTTTTCTATATCTTTCGAAAACATCTAATAGCTTATTATATCTCATAATAGTAATAGGAGATATATAAGCTTGTCTGTTATAATTATTATAATATTCAGTTAATTCTTCTGTAGTAGGTATTTTATTTGCGAAAATGAAACCACAACTACTGCATTTAGCCAAATAATTTTTAGAATATTTAGGTAAATATTTTAAATCTGAAGAATGACAAATTAAACATTCATTATGTAAGTTCATTTAATTTTATTTGAAAAATAAAATTAAATAGGTGAAATATTATTCAAATAAAAATCTATTAAATCCCACTCTACTTGTTCTTTATTATTATATTTTTTAATCATACCAATACGTCTAACAAAATAATATTTTTCATAATCAGCAGTATCAGCTGGATTTTTCATATATTTAAAAACTTTAATATTTTTATACCATCTCATTCCTACAGCTAAAGAATCAAGATTTTCTTCATAATATAAGTTATTGTAGCTAAATCCTTTAAATTTAGAACTAAAAAACATAGGGCCATAACCATATTTATTTAATACACATGTTTGATATTTAGGATAAAATTCAGAAGTACCCATGAATAAAAAATTTGCTTTTTTATTAGTAGAATAAACAAATTCAGAAAAATATTCATAATCATAAGAATCATCATCAGAAGCATATTTTTTTATTTCACTTCCTATTATTCTACACGTATCTAACTCTTCGGAAACAGAATCTATGTAAATCCAATAGCTATTAACGGGGAAATAGGTATAATCTTTTATTTCTTGGTCAAGAGTATATACTGTCCTCTCTTCTTTACAACTAAACATTATAAATACTCCAAAAATAATAAATAATAGAATAGGTGTTTTTGTTTTCATAATTTATTTTTTTCAAAATTAAATAAAATTTTTAATAAAATTAAAAATTTTAAAAATAATTGTAAAATTAATTATAAAGTCCAATATTTATAATTATTAATTTTACCTCTCAGCACACCTTTGATATCAACTACTATGCCTTTGCTATCGTCACATAATAGATGAGATAGACTATCTTCATCTAAATTTTCATAATTTTTATGTTTAACAGCTAAGACTATCACATCATATTTTTTATCAGGTTTTTCTTTAAGTTTATAACCATATTCTTTGTAGAATTCATCTGGATCAGCCATATAATCTACAGCATCTACATTTATGCCATAGCTTTTCATTTCAGATATCATATCTACTACACGAGTATTACGGATATCGGTAACGTTTTCTTTAAAAGTAACACCTAGAATTAGTACATTAGTTTTTAATAAATTTTTACCAGTAGCGATAAGTAATTTAGCAGTTTGTTCTGCTACATAATATCCCATATCGTCATTTACTTTTCTACCAGATAGTATCACTTGAGAATGATAACGATATTCATAAGCTTTATGAACTAAATAATAAGGATCTACGCCAATGCAATGTCCACCTACAAGTCCTGGTTCAAATTTTAGAAAATTCCATTTGGTTCCTGCAGCTTCTAACACATCATAAGTATTTATG
>JAPXMM010000126.1:0-7382 GCA_033809015.1 Bacteroidales bacterium | reverse complement strand
CATCTTTGGTAGCCATCCTCATAGAGTTAGGTATATTCCTACTGATTTCATTATATCTATTAGCATCTATTGTATTATTCACCCCGTCTATTTGCATACTAGTTCCCCCCTATTATCTTCTATATTTTATATCGACTAAATAGGCTCATTCTTTAGTCTTATATTTACTTTTTCTTTGCCATAATATAACTAGAAACACATAAGCCCCTTTAATTACAGCAGCAATTACCGCTCCCATGGGATTTTCCCTAATATCTACTGCTTTTACAAAAAAATAGGTAGTTATAAATTGGCCTGGGGCTAAACCTAAAAAGGTTCCAATGACATAGGGCCTTAAGGGTATGGAACTAAGTCCTGAAACATAGTTAGCAACACTAAAGGGGATAAAAGGCATACTTCTCATAAAGAATACATATCCCATGCCATGTTTTTCAATCTGCCTAGATACTTCTTCAAGACTTACATCCCTTTCTTTTCTATAATAAACCTTGCTAACCAATTTTATTACATCTTCTCTAAATAATTTAGCTATATAAAAAGCCAAAATAGATGCTAACATACCTCCAATTATGATATATATATATCCTCTCCATCCAAATAAAAAAGCCCCTAAAGCTGAAAACCAAGAAATAGGAACAAAAAACACCATTAGCAATGTTATTGCAACAATATAAAATATTCCAAAACCTTTACTTTCTTTGCCTGTTGTAAAAAAATCAAATAAATTTTCTTTATTAAATATATTTAAGCTCACTATTAAATATGTAAACATCAATATAAATATAATTCCAAATAAAATTTTAAACTTTCGATTTCTATTTCCCAAATTACCACCTCCATAAAATTACTAATATTATTATAATACATTTCCCTTATAAGTATTATTTTAATATCTTTTTAACTTGTTCTATATAAATTTCATTGATATAATATTTGTACAATAGTTTAAAGGATGAGATGAATAAATGAAACTGGAAAAAATAGGTATGCGAACTATTAAAACAGCTTTTGCTGTAAGTTTTACTATATTTATTGCTCAACTACTTAATTTGCAAAGTCCATTTTTTGCCGGAATAGCTGCTATAATTGCTATGCAATCTTCAGTTTCTGAATCATTTAATATGGCTAAAAATCGTATGCTTAGTACCATATTAGGAGCTATAATTGCATTATTGTTTTCTTTAATTGCACCAGAAAACCCTTTTTTTATAGCCATAGGCATAATAATCATAATATATCTATGTAATATATTTAATTGGAAAAAATCCATACAACTTTCAGCTATGGTTTTTTTATCTATATTATTAAATTATGAAGAAGGTAGTAGAGTAGATTACGCTCTTTATAGAACATTAGATACATTTATAGGCTTAGTAATAGGTACTTTAATAAACTATTTTATAATTCCTCCAAATATTGAAAATAATATAAAAACATCTATAGAAATCGTATATTCTCAATTTAAAAAGATGTTAGAACATATAATTTATAAAAATGAATTTACAGGTTTAGATGAATTAAGACAAGATATAGTGGATATAGAAAAAAACTATAATATTCTTAAAAAAGAAATAAAATTTAATCTGTATGAATCAGATATCTGTTATTACTTTAAAAAATTATTTGATTTATTCGAAAATACTTATAATCATTTAAGTATAATTTCTACAATGGACAAACCTTCCTATATAGATTATAAAAACAAAATAAGATTAGAAAAACTGTTTAATAAAAAAATACCTATAAATAATAATTGTGAAACTAAAGATGAACTGGATTTAGTATATAATTACCATTTAAATAAAATCATAGAAAATTTTTCTCATATAGAATATTTAATAGATGAATTCTAATTAGAATTCATCTATTAAATATTTCTTTCTAAAACTTACTATCATCTACAGAATCTAACCATTCCTTAATAGGACCTACTACTTTCTTTACTGTTCCATCTATAAATGGATTTTCTAAATCTGCAAGTTTCACCAATTCTAAAAAAGATTTACTACCTCCTGCTCTACAAAGTCTTAGATAATCTTCCCAGGCTTTTTCTCTATCTTCTCTTGTCTTTATCCAAAATTGAAATGCACATATTTGAGCCAATGTATAATCTATATAATAAAATGGAGTGGAAAATATATGTCCTTGTCTAAACCAGTATCCACCTTTGTTTAATAAATCGTTATTTTCATAATCTCTAAATGGCATGTACTTTTTCTCTATTTCTCTCCATTTATTTTTTCTTTCTTCTGGAGTAGCTTCTGGATTTTCATATACAAATTGCTGAAATTCATCAACAGTAACACCATAAGGAATAAAACTTACAGCACCTGCTAGATGACTAAATTTATATTTATCCACATCATCTTCAAAAAATAACTCCATCCAAGGCCATGTAAAAAATTCCATACTCATAGAATGAATTTCTGCAGCTTCCATAGTTGGAAAAATATATTCAAGTACTTCTAAATCTCTACTCATATACACTTGAAAAGCATGGCCTGCTTCATGAGTTAGTACATTTACATCACCACTAGTACCATTAAAATTAGAAAATATAAACGGAGACTTATAATCAGGAATATAAGTACAATATCCTCCACTCATCTTTCCTTCTTTACTTACTAAATCTAATAATTCCCTATCCACCATAAATGTAAAAAATTCATTAGTTTCTTCAGATAATTCCCTATACATCCTCTTACCTTTTTCTAAAATCCATTCAGGTCCTCCTTTAGGTTTAGCATTCCCTGTTACATACTCTAAGGGCTCATCATAGTATTTTAATTCATCTAAACCTAAACGTCTTCTTTGCTTTTCCTTCAACTCTACTACTAATGGAACCAGATCCTTTTCTACTTGTTTTCTATAGTTAGCTACATCTTTTGAAGTATAATCAGATCTTAACATGCGATAATAACCCATCTGTACATAATTTTCATACCCTAATTTTTGTGCCATATTAGTTCTTATCTTAACTAATTCATCATATATTCTATCAAATTCATCTTCATTTTCCTCGAAAAATCCTATATAAGCCTCATAAGCTTTCTTCCTCATTGCCCTATCCTTTGACTGTATAAAAGAAGCCATTTGACTCAAATTTCGTGTTTCTCCCTCAAAATCTATCTTAGCTGAAGCAATGAGTTTGCTATATTCTGTAACTAACTTGTTTTCCTTAATTAAATCTTCTATAATTTCCTCAGAAAATGTCTTTAATTGCATTTCAGCTAAATTAAATAATTGTTTTCCCCACTCTTTTTCCAATTCTTCTCTAAATTTAGAATTTACCAGTGCCTCATAAAATTTCATAACCATATTCTGATATAAAGGCATGTTTTCATCTAAAAAATCTTTTTCCTTGGCATAAAATTCATCTTTTGTATTAATTGAATGTCTAATATGAGCTAAACTTCTCATAGTTTCTACATTAGATCTAATATGATTTATCCTTTCTATTATTTCATTTTGTTCTTCAAAAGATCTTGATTGATCAAAATCATTTAGTAATTTCTCAAATTCATCCCCTATAACTTTTAAATCTGGTCTAACATATTCATAATCCTTAAATTTCAAAACATCTCCCCCTTTTATATGCACTTATTAATATAATATCAAAATATTTCGACAATGTATATACCCCTTTTATTCTAATTCCATTTATCAATGCAGAATAATCCATATTAGTGTATAATATATATATTAGATAAAAATAATTACTTGCTTTATTTGGAGGTATATATGTATGCATAATCTTAGTTACGAACAAATAAGAATCTTACAAGAAAATACTATTAAAAAACTAATTAAATATATAAATGAATTTATAAATGAGGATAAATCTTTAGAATCCATAGAATTTTATTATCCCGATTTTGATGAACAAAAAACTATGATAGCTTTTAATGTATGGGTTAGTACAGATTACAGAACACATTATGGTAAAAGCTTTATTGAACATATGTTAGAGGACAAAGCATATCAACTAACTAATATAGAGAAACAAATACTAATAGAAAGAAATAAATCTCACATATCTTTGTTTGAAATATTAGAAGCTGATGAAGAACACATTTATCTAATAGACCTATTTACAAGAAAAGATCATCAACTATGGGAACCTAATTTAGCACCTCTACTAAATGAAAATATTTTAATATTTGGACGCATTGGAAGAATATTGGAGCATGAAGGATTTATTGGAAATATTAGCTTTCTTCCAAATTCTATAAAAGATATGTTTATTCAGGAGATATTACTAGATTACAATTATATAAGAATAAAAGAACCTCAATTAACTATAGATAAATATTTAAAAAAATATAGTTTAAACGTATATAGAATATATACTGAATGCATATATAGCGTTATTCAATTAGATGAAGATTTTATGTTCCTATTATATGATGAGTTAGAAGAATTTGAAAACTATCTGTCTCATCAAATGTCGAAAACATATATAAAAAAACATATTAATAATTTAATAAATTTATTTGAACATTATTTAATGGATGAAGAAATGACATTATCTGATTTAGATCAAATAAATTTAAAATTATTATTAGAAGATGCTATAGACAATGGTTTTATCAATAATAAGAAAGAATTTAATTCTTTTTTATCTACACTTAAAAAATATTTAACCTATTTAAAAAATAAGTCTAATATTTATAAGAAAGCATATGAACAAGTACTTGAAATAAGCAAAAATAGATTTTTATATCTAAATAAAATTGAAAATACTGAACTCCCGTTTTGTGTAGATAAAGTTTTAGTAAATAATATTGATAATTCACTAAATGAACAAGCTTTTTCTTTTTTAATAGATTTTGAAAAATTTCTGTTGTATATAATAAGCAATGAATTAGAAAGTACAAATAAAAATAAATATATAAAGCGAAAAGATTTATTCAAAATTAATGAAATAATGGAAAACAAGGAAACAATTATAAAAAAAACACCTAACCAAAAGGACTTTCCATTGCTTCATATTTTTTATAAATTTTCCATAGATACAGATTTAATCACTATAAAAAATAATAAAATAATATCTACTAAAAAAGCTCCACTATTTTTAAAAATGGGTGATGAAGAAAAATATAGTATATTTCTACAATATATTTTAAATCATAACTTTTTAAAGAAAGTAATTCCTACCATAGATTTGAACTTTCTAGAAAATTTAATAGATGATATGATAAAATTGTTTAGTAAAGCTAATCAAGAAGTATATTATAGATATCAAGAATTAACTCCTAAGTATATTCAATATCCAGAATGTTTCTTAGTGTATTACAAATATCTAGAATTAATAGGATTATTAAAATATAGATATTACCCTTATATAGCTATAGCTATAACTCCTTTTGGAAACAAAGTGTTTAATGTATTATCTAATAGAAATAAATTAGGTGAACATTATGGAAAAATAATACAACTTAATGAATATTTAAAAGGCAGATAGTTTTCTATCTGCCTTTTTATATATTTTTTAATATAAATAATTCATTATATCTATAGGATATAAATAAATCATTTAGTATAATAGTAATATATACTAAAAATGAGGTGAATATAAATCATGGGGAATAAAAAATTAAATTATATAATTAGTAAGGTAGATGATATGCCTGTTTTACCTGACAGAATTAAAAAAATAATAGCTATTACTGAAGATCCAGATTCAACCATTCAAGACCTAGAAAAAGAGATATTAAAAGATCAAAGTTTAACCTCTAAAATACTTAAACTTGCCAATTCAGCCTATTATGGATATCCTAGAAAAATTGATACTGTGTCTCAAGCTACAATTCTTTTAGGCTTTCAAACTATAAAAAGTATGGCTTTAGCCTCTACCGTATCTAAAATGATGTCTAATGAACTCAAAGGATATGCATTGGGAAAAAATGATCTATGGACTCAATCTCAAACTTGTGCCATCATATCGAGATATATCGCTAAAGAGGTAAAATTCCCAAATCCTGAAACTGCCTACATAGCTGGACTACTAAGAGATATTGGGAAAACCATACTAAATTTCTATGTGGAAAAAGAATATCATGCTATCATTAATAAAGTAGAATCTGAAAAAATACCCTTTTTAGAAGCAGAGGAAGAGATACTAGGATTTAACCATGCTCAAGTAGGTGAAAAAATCGCAATAAAATGGAATTTCCCTGAAGAATTAGTAGAAGCAATAGGACTGCATCATTCTCCTGAAAAAGCTACTATAAATCCTATATTAGTTTCTATAGTGCATATTGCTGATGCTATAACCATGATGATGGGAATAAGCATAGGTGCTGATGGTCTAGCATATAATTTCTCGCCTTTTGCTCTTGAAAAATTAAATTTAACCCCTAATGATCTAGAACGATTAATATCTCAATCTCATGATTTGATTATAGATGAAGATAGTTTTGATCTTTAAATAATTAAAAGTAAATAAACTATTAATATATTAAATGTCTTGGCAGGTGTATATACATCTGTTATACTCTTTTTAACAGAAGTTAATTAAAAGGAGGAATTTAAAATGCTTAATAATAATTTTAAATCTATTTGTACAAAAAATGCACCATCTCCAGCAGGACCTTATTCTCAAGGTATTATAACCGATAATTTTGTTTTTGTATCTGGGCAACGTCCCCAAGATCCAGCTACTGGAGAGATAAAAAAAGATATAAAAGACCAAACTTATCAAGTAATAAAAAATATCGAATCCATTTTAAAAGAGGCAGGATGCTCATTAAAGGATGTTGTTAGAACAACTGTATATTTATCTGATATTAAATATTTTGATGAAATGAATTCAATATATAGAGAAATGTTCAATGAGCCATTTCCTACTAGAACCACTATAGGAGTTCAATTAAGAGGTATTGATGTAGAAATAGATGCAATTGCATTGAAAAAATAAATCTTATTCAATTTTTTTAAAAAGGGGTTATTTACAATGAACTATAAAGAAGAAATTATTAAATTAAAAAAAGAAAAAAATGTGGCTATATTAGCGCACTATTATGTAAGGGATGAAATACAAGAATTAGCCGATTATGTAGGCGATTCTTATTATTTAAGTAAAATAGGGCTTAAACTCGATTCTGAAATAATTGTATTCTGTGGTGTAAATTTTATGGCTGAATGTGCAAAAATACTTTCTCCTCATAAAAAAGTATTGTTACCAAATACTAAAGCTGAATGTCATATGGTTAAATTAGCTTCAAAAGAAGATGTACTAGATTTAAAATCAAAATATCCAAATGCAAAAATAGTAAGTTATGTAAATTCATCTACAGATATAAAAGCCATATCTGATGCTTGTTGTACTTCCTCTAATGCTTATAATGTTATAAAAAATATTGATGCACAGGAAATAATCT
>JAPXMM010000125.1:0-7385 GCA_033809015.1 Bacteroidales bacterium | reverse complement strand
GCATTTTTTCATATAAAAGTTCACAAAAATTACAATTATATTAATAATATTTTTAAAAGAAACAAATAATTACTAATTGAAAAATATATAATATTTAAAGAAAAAATTTTTTTATTTCAAAAGTAATTAGTAATTTTGCAAAGTCAAAACCCTAAAAACAAAAAAGATATGAAAAAATTAGCAATTTTAGTTTTTGTAGCAATGATTGCTGTATCATTCAGCAGTTGCCAAAAAGAAAAACCACAAAATGTAGCAGAAAAATTTTTATCAGCTTATGTAAAAGCAGATTTCGAAACTGCTAAAACAGTAACTTCAGGAGATGCTTTAGAGCAAATTAATCAAATTAGTAATATGGTAAGTTCTAATCCAGAATTCTTTCCAAAAGACTTAAATTATGAGAATCTCACTTGCAAAGAAAATGAAAATAAAGTAAAATGTACTTTCACAATGCTTCAAGGCACAGAAAAATTAGAAGGCAACTATGTAGAATTAGAACAAGTAGATGGTAAATGGATGGTAACCAATTTGGGTTATGAAGGTGAAGAAGTTCCAGAAATGGCCGAAGAAGAAAATATGACTGATTCTACAGCAATGCAAAGTGATTCAGTAGCAATGACTGAAACTCAACCAGTTACTGAATAATATTAAAACTCTGAGAAACAATTAAAATACAAATTAAATGAAAAAATTATTAGTAATCACATTAGCAATAGTATCACTAATATTCGTACAATGCAAAAAAGCTAATACACCTGAACAAATAACTGAAAAATTCATTTCAGCTATTCAACAAAACGATTTCGAAGTTGCTAAATCATTAGCAGACAGTACAGCACTAGAAACTTTAAATATGATTGAAAGTTTTGCTACTCAAATGGGACAAACTGTTACAAAAAATGATTCTATTGTACCAGATGTTAAAGACATCAAATGCGAAGATATGGACAGCAAAGATATGAAAAAATGTACTTATACTTCTCAAGGCACACAAAATTATGTAGAATTAAAGAAGATCAAAAATGAATGGAAAGTTGTGAACTTCCCTAAAGAAGGTGCTAATGAACCTTTAGAAGATCCTTCAATGGATATGACCGAAGAACCTGACCCTACTACAGACTCTATAGTAGCACAATAATTCTAATTAAAAATTTTAAAAAAAGGGCAATATTAAATTGCCCTTTTTTTTATTTTTGTGGTTTAGATACGAGCTCCGCTCTACTCAGCCACCATCAAAGAAAAGATATTAACAAGAAATATTTTAAAACAAATAAAATCACACTCCTATAAATTTATATCTGCTAGTTTTATTTTGAAATCTAAAATTTTATTATTTTGATGATTGTGAATAATGTATTTTTGTTTTCAGTTCATTAAATTTTTTAATTTTTTCTTATTGTCCACAAGCCTTCTACTCATCTTTCTCCTTTTCTCCCTTTTTAGTTTCTCTTCTACTCTATCACTTAAAATCTTTCTAAATACCAATCAATCGTTTTAGATAATCCTTCGATAAAATCAGTTTTAGGTTGCCAACCGAGTTCTTTTCTGATTTTTGTACTATCAATAGCATAGCGTAAATCATGTCCTAGCCTATCTTTTACGAAAGTTATTAATTTTTCATTATATCCTACTGGTCTATTAAGTTTCTCGTCCATAATTTTGCAAATCAATTTCACTAGATCGATATTTCGCCATTCATTATTACCACCAATATTATATGATTCGCCGATAGCACCTTTTTGCCATACAAGTTCTAATGCTTCGCAATGATCATCTACATACAACCAATCTCTAATATTAATACCTTGTCCATAAACAGGTAAAGGCTTTTCATGATAAATATTGCTAATTATTACTGGCAAAAGTTTCTCTGGATATTGATGAGGACCATAATTATTAGAACAATTCGTAATAATAGTAGGCAAGCCATAAGTATGAAAATAAGCTTTAACAAAATGATCGCTTGATGCCTTAGATGCTGAATATGGACTACGTGGAGAATATGGCGTTTGCTCAGTGAAATATCCTTGTTCTCCTAAAGAACCATATACCTCGTCAGTAGAAATATGTATAAATCGACGATTATTAAAATTACCATCCCAAATGGCTTTTGCCGCATTTAATAAATTTACGGTTCCTATTACATTTGTATATACAAAATCCATTGGATTAACAATAGATCTATCTACGTGGCTCTCCGCAGCTAAATGAAAAACTGCAATAGGATTATATTTTTTAAAAATTTCAAAAATAGCATCAAAGTTTACGATATCCTCTTTAATAAAACTATAATTAGGTTCACTTGCTACCACTTTTACGTTATCTAAATCTCCAGCATAAGTTAATTTATCCAAATTAATAATATGATAATTAGGATATTTTTTTACTAATCTACAAACAAGATGAGATCCTATGAATCCTGCACCTCCTGTTACTATAATATTATCCATGGTTTTATATATTTTTTATAATTATTATACCATTGCCAGCTATGTACTAGCATATCTTCTAAATTATATTTAGGTAAAAAACCTAATAACTCTTTCATTTTTTTATTATCAGTATAGATAGCAGATATATCGCCCTTTCTCCTATCACCAAATCTATATGGCACTTTTTGCCCTACGACTTTTTCGAAAGTATTTATTAGCTCTAGCACTGTATATCCCTTACCTAATCCCACATTGATAACTTCGTAATTGGAATTAATCTTATTATTAAATAAACTATCCAATGCAGCCACATGTGCTTCTGCTAAATCTACTATATGGATATAATCTCTTAGAGGAGTACCATCCATAGTTTGATAATCTTTGCCAAATATAGTAAGCTCTGGTAAAGTATTATCTACACTTTGCCACAGATAAGGTAAAAGTCCCTTAGATTTTATAGTAGGTATCTCTCCAATCATTATATCAGGATGTGCACCTATTGGATTAAAATAACGCAAGGAAATAACTTTCATTATATTATATGCAGTAGCATAATTTTTTAATATATATTCACTCATCTGCTTAGTATGACCATATGGGCTAACAGGTTCTTTGAGAGGAGAATTTTCATTTACAAGTATATAATCAGGCTCACCATATACAGTGCAAGATGATGAAAATATAAAATAAGGAATTTTGTCTTGATTTACATAATCTAATAAATGAAGTAGTATAGAAATGTTGTTATTATAATATAAAGCTGGATTTTCGTATGATTCTTCTACAAATTTATATGCAGCTAAATGAATTATAGCATCTATAGGCTCTTTAATCTTCATTAATTCCTTAAAAGCTCTATCATCAGACAAATCTATCTGATACAAAGGAATATTTATAGCAAAATAATTTTCTAAATTTTTATGAATAATAGGATGAGAACGAGAGAAATTATCTACATTTACAACCTTGTATCCATGTTGTAATAAAGCAGCTACTACATGAGAGCCGATATATCCAGCTCCTCCAGTTACTAAAATCATAATTATTTAAAATTTTATGCAAATTTCGATATTTTTTTTAATTTTGTCGTTAATAATTTAAAAAAAATATGTTATGGAAAAATCAGAATTAGTTTTAAAGCCTGATGGTAGTGTTTATCATTTAGCATTATTCCCTCATGAGATTGCTGATGATATTATCTTAGTAGGTGATCCAGAACGTTCAGAATGGGTATCTAGTTTTTTTGATACTATCGAAGTGAGTAGACATAATAGAGAAATAATCAGCTATACTGGATATTACAAAAATAAACGTTTTACCGTTATTAGCACTGGTATGGGAACTGATAATATAGATATTGTAATTAATGAACTGGATGCTCTGGCAAATATAGATTTAGAAAAAAGGGAAATAAAAAAAGAGCATAAAAGTTTAAATTTAATTCGTATAGGCACATCTGGTGCTCTACATAGCAAAATAGATGTCAATAGTGTAGTAATTTCTGAAATGGCGTTAGGTATGGATGGACTTCTGCATTATTATAAACATGACCCATCTATTCGCGAAATAGATTTTGAAAAAAATATTTTACAAAATGTAAATTGGCCAGATACTTTACCTAAACCATATGTAGTGAAAGGTGATAGAGAGCTATACAATAAATTATATAGTGATAAATTCCATTCTGGCGTTACTGTAACTGCTAGTGGTTTTTATGGTCCACAAGGAAGAGTTTTGAGATTGCCTCTAGCATATCCCGAGTTAATAAATCAATTTGAAAATTTTGAATATCAAGGACATATATTAGCAAATTTTGAGATGGAAACTTCTGCATTATTTGGATTAGCTAAACTGATGGGACACCAAGCATGTACTGTTTGTGTTGCTATTGCTAATAGAGTAACAAAGGATTTCACTGATGATTATTCTCAAGCAATAAAAAATCTTGTGATGCATGTATTAAATAGTTTAGTAAAATAATAATAAATAAAAAGTTTTTATTATTTTTGCAATAAATTTTATAAAAAACAAAAAATAAAGACGGATAATGAAAAGAGAAAAAGAAGAAGTGTATTCAAAATCAGTAAAAGCAGGCAGACGCACCTACTTTTTTGATGTTAAAGAGAGCAACTCTGGCGATAGATATATCACTATTACTGAGAGTAGAAAAGAATTAGATGAAACTACAGGGCAATTTGGTTATAAAAAAACCAAAATATTTTTATACAAAGAAGATATGGATAAGTTTGCTCGAGGGTTACGCTATGCAATAGAATTTATCGAAACTGGTATAGATCCTGAGGAAGGGAAAGAAGAAATTATAGAAAATCGTAAATTTGATAAAGAAAATCCAAATAAATTTTCTAATAATCACGACGAAGAAGATATAGTTTTCTAATAATATGGGCAAAGTTATAGCAATAGCAAATCAAAAAGGTGGTGTGGGCAAAACTACTACCGCTCTTAATCTAGGAGGTGCTTTTGCAGCTTTAGATTTCAGAACTTTAATCATCGACGCTGACCCACAAGCCAATTCTACTTCTGGATTAGGTATAGATCCTAAATCTATTAACAAAAGTATTTATGAGTGTATCATTAATAATATTGATCCTCATGAAACCATTGTAGAGACAAATACTCCAAATCTTTTTCTACTACCAGCTCATATTAACCTTGTAGGTGCCGAAATAGAACTCATAAATATGAAAGATAGAGAAAAAAAGATGAAAATAGTCGTAGACTCACTAAAAAATGATTACGACATTATACTCATCGATTGCTCTCCATCTCTCGGCATCATCACTGTAAATGCCCTTACAGCAGCTGATTCTGTAATTATACCTGTACAATGTGAATACTTTGCTCTCGAAGGATTAGGAAAATTATTAAATACTATTAGAATAGTTCAAAATAGACTAAATCCAGATTTAGATATCGAAGGTATATTACTTACTATGTATGATAGAAGATTGCGATTATCTAATCAAGTAGTAGACGAGGTGAGACATCATTTTAAAGATATAGTTTTCGATACGATAATTCCACGAAATACTCGCATAGGTGAGGCTCCTTCTTTCGGAGAAACTATAATTACTTTTGATACTACTGGTAAAGGTGCTCAGAGTTATCTCGCTCTTGCTAAAGAAATTTTAAATAAATCAAAGAAAGAAAATTTAAATGTCAACAAGTAAAAGACCAGCTTTGGGAAGAGGATTAGAAGCTATATTAGGAGATATCGATAATGATTATTTCTCCTCATCTGCATTTCCTCTGATCCCTGTAGATCAAATAGAGAGTAATCCTTTTCAACCTCGTACAGATTTCGATGAGGATGCTCTATATGATTTAGCTGAATCTATTAAACATTTAGGTATTATTCAACCTATCACTGTTAGAAAAATTGGTGAAAATAAATATCAATTAATTTCTGGTGAAAGACGTTTGAGAGCAGCTAAATTAGCTAATCTCAATGAAATACCTGCTTTTGTAAAAGATGCTGACGACGACACACTTCTAGAATTAGCTCTAGTAGAAAATATACAAAGACAAGACCTTAATGCAATAGAAATTGCCAATTCTTATCAAAAATTAATTGAAGAGTTTAATCTCACTCAAGAGGAGCTTAGTTCTCGCGTAGGTAAAAATAGAGCTACTATTTCTAATTATTTACGTATACTCAATTTACCTCCAGCTATACAAGCAGCTATTCGCTATGAAAAAATCACTATGGGACACGCTCGTGCATTAGCTTCTATCGATGATGATGAAGACCTGATGAACATCTTTAAAAAAACTATTGACGAAGGTCTCTCTGTTCGCAAAGTAGAGGAGCTAGTAGCTAATCTAAAAAATAAATCTACAGTTAAACATTCAACTAAAAAAAATGTTTCAGAAAAAACTGAAAAAATTTTAAATATTATTAAAGAAAAATTTAATATAAACGCTAAATCTAAAATTACCTCAAAAGGCAAAGTCATTGTACAATTAAATTTTGATAGTGATGAAGAAATAGAGAATTTTTTTAAGAATTTTATAAATGAATAGATTCCTATTTCTTATATTATTTTCTATTTTTTTTAATTTAAACTATATTTATTCGCAAAATCAATTTTCTGCTAATTATATTTCAAATAATTTTTTGAATATAGATAAGTATTCGAAAAAAGACTCAATTCATAGTCCTAAAAAAGCAGCTTTATATTCCTCACTATTACCAGGACTAGGTCAAGGTTACAATCATAAATATTGGAAAATACCTATTATTTATGCTGGATTAGGCGGTTCTGCTTATATGTTTGTATCTAATCATAATAAATATATCGATTACAGAGACGCTATAGAAATGAGATTAGATGATGATCCTACAACTATAGATCCTTACATAGATTTATATAGCTTAGATCAACTGACATATTACAAAGATTATTATAGACGAAATATAGAAATAAGTGTGATAGTTTTTGTGGGAGTTTATTTAATTAACATTTTAGATGCAGTAGTAGATGCACATTTGTATGGTTTTAGTATAGATACTGATTTATCCATGATACCTGCTAATAATACTAAAACTTTTGTGCCCACTATTTCTTTAAAATATAATTTCAAAATTAATAATTATGATAAAAATAGCTATAATAGGTTATGGTAAAATGGGCAAAGAAATAGAATCTCTTGCCAAAGATTTTGATTACCTAGTTGTCAGTATCATAGACCGAGACGATAATCTAAAAGATGCAATTGAAAAAAATAAACCAGACGTAGCTATCGAATTCACTAATGCTAATGCGGTAATAAATAATATAAAGACTTGTGTAGACATGCATTTGCCAATTGTTTCTGGTACTACTGGCTGGGATAATGAATTAGAAGAAATTAAAAAATTTACTGCTCAAAATAATGGGAACGTCCTGTGGGGCAGTAATTTTAGTTTAGGTGTGAATCTGTGGTTTGACTTTA
>JAPXMM010000124.1:0-7402 GCA_033809015.1 Bacteroidales bacterium | reverse complement strand
ATTTAGTAGCAAATCATATTTATCAAAAACATAATGATAATCTGAAGGATATTACTATTTTGATGCCTAATAGACGATCTAGCATTTTCCTTATAAAAGAGTTTATAAATGTTTCTAAAAAAGCAACTTATTTGCCTGACATCATATCGCTACGCGATTGGGTAGATGATAACTCTCCTCTCACTAAGGTAGAAGACGTAGTTTCAATATTTAAGTTATATAATTCATTTAATGAAATTTATAAAGATATCAAATTATCTTTCGATGAATTTTATTTTTTAGGAGATATACTGCTAAAAGATTTCAACGATATAGATAATGAATATGCAAATGCTAAAGAACTTTTTATAAATATAACAAACGCGAAAGAGTTAGAAAGCATCTTTGAGCTAGATATAGATAATCACTTAAAAAATAATCTAGACAAACTTATCAAAAACATCAATAATACCAAACTTGCCGATTCATACTTATACATTTGGAATAAACTCTACGATTTATATGATCACTACAGAAAAAATCTTTTAAATGAAAAATTGGCTTATGAAGGATTACAAATTAGACATTTTGTAGATAATGATTTGGATAAAATCACAAAAATAAATGATAGGATTTTTTATTTAGTTGGCTTTAATTTTGTAACTGAAGCAGAATATAAATTGTTTGAAAAATTAAAAAAAGACATAAAGCATGAAAAAGATATACATTTCATCTGGGAATATGATGATGAATATCTGAATGATAAGCTCTATAGTGCTGGCAGACAATTAAATAAACTGATGAATAATTTTCCTATGCCAGAGGATTTCGTAGTAGAAACTAATAATCTGGGAGTGGATTTTCAGAAAGTAAAAGATAAAATACAAATTTGTTCATTAACTAATGAAATAGAGGAGGCTAAATATGCTGCTTCACAATTAACACATTCTACAGAGCAATATCAAGCTATAATTTTGCCAGATGCTAGCTTGCTACCTATAGTAATTTCATCCCTGCCAGACGACATTAAGTCTGTAAATATAACAATGAATCATTCTGTGAAAAACACTCATGCATATACTCTAATAATGCAAATTTTCGAAGTATATGACAATATTAGAAAAGAAAATGACAAATTTTTCATAACAAAACAAATTTGGATAGAGCTGCTCTATCATCCATTTATTTATAAAAATTTAACTGCTCAAAATATAATTAATAATTTCCTAAATAATAAAAAAACTGATAATACCGCTAATGATATAGACGATTTTATAGAAATAAATCAAAACGCACATTATTCTTATGAATTAATAAATAAATTGCTAATGATCATCACAGCACAAGATCGCTATCAATTTTTAAACTCACTAATGCTGTTGCTCACTGATATAGAAGAAGATCTAAAAAATATTAGCAAAAATAATTCTATGCTCTTACTAGAATTAGAAGCTATTAGAAATATTTATACTAAATTATATGATATCAATGCACTTTTTGACCAGCACAAAATCGAAATCAAAAAAATAAAATTCCTAATATCATTAATCACTCAGATACTCAGAGATGTAAAAATAGAATTAGAGGGTGAGCCACTGGAAAATATTCAGATCATGGGGTTAATGGAGAGCAGATTATTAGATTTTGACAAAGTATTAATTCTCTCATTAAATAATAAAATTGTTCCTGGAGATAAATATGTACCTACGTTTATTCCTTATCATTTCAGAAAACATTTTGGATTGCCTACTCCAGATTGGCGAGAAGGATTAGATGCTTTTCATATTTATAGATTATTGCAGCGTAGTCAAGATATCCACTTGCTTTCATCCAAATTTGTTGGCGGCGAAGAGTCTGACTATAGTCCATATTTATTACAATTAAAATATAGAAATGTGGAAATAATAAATGTGCTAGAAAAAATCGGTAAATCTTCACAAGTAAACATACATGAAATTAGTAAAGATAATATCACAAACAAAGTAAATAACTACCTGCATAAATATGGACTGTCTCGCAATGCTCTTAGCACTTACATACAATGTCCACGAAAATTTTATTTTCGTTACCTTGAAAATTTAACTGACACTAAACTATTTCCTGATGAATATTTACAAACACAATTAGGTAACCTACTACATCAAGCCATGAAAGAATTGTTTAGCGAATTTATAAATGAAGAAATATCTAAAGATACATTGAAAAATATACAAAGTAAAATAGATCAAAAATGTGATGAGCTGCTACCAAATAACTACAGCATAAAAGAGCTTTTACTCAAAGAACAACTAAAAAATATGCTAAAGAAATTTTTTAATGTGGAAATAAATAGCAAACTTTCTCATTTTCCTGCTATTATTATAGGCACAGAACAACATTTGGATTATAAAATAGATGATATAACACTAGATGGGACAATAGACTTAATAATACAAAATGAAAAAGGAATATACATAATAGATTTCAAAACTGGTGATAAAAAAAATACAACATATGGGAACATTAATGAGCTTTTTGAACAAAATTCAAAAATGGAATATGCTTTTCAGCTAGCCTTTTATTGCAATTTATATTGTAAAAAATTTGAAGATAATAAGAATGTTTATGGTGAAAACGTTTATTTAAAAATTTATAGCCAAGCATATCAATATGAATTAAAGAAAAATAAAGAATCAATTGACTTTAGACAAGAAATGGAAGATTTTAACGAAAAAATAAAAGAAAAAATCATTGAACTAAAAGATGATAATACTTTCGACTTGACAGCGGATCAAAAAAATTGCAAATATTGTGATTATCAATTAATTTGTAAAAAGACAGGTGAAGGAGAGTAAGGCGGGGGGAAAGAGAAAATATATGTTTGAATATATATTGGATAATAATTTTTCATATTTTAAGAGATTTATTTAATTTGTATCTTTCAATTAACATTATAAGAAACAAATTTTAATTATATTAAATATTTTAAATTTATAACATATTATATAATTGGATTTTAGGTATAATTTAAAATATTTAACTATTTATAAATATATTGAGTTATTTATTTATAATGAAATTTTAACCCCTAATAAATTTTTTAAATAATATCCAATATAAATCAAAACATTAATTTATTAATTTTTGTACCCTTTTGTTTTTATAATATTTTTCTATTATTTATTAGGCTTAAGTCCTAGCTTCTCGCCATATTTTATCATAAATTTATATGCTGCATCATACTCATTAGGTATTTCCCCTTCTATTATAGCTTCTCTGATGGCATTTTTAATATCACCTACTAGTTTAGATGGTTTCAGATCAAAAGTTTGCATTATTACTTCTCCACTTATAGGAGGTTGAAAATTCCTTAATCTATCTTTTTCTTCTATTACTTCAAATTTTTGTTTAAGATTTTTCAGATTTTTTTTTAATTTTTGGACTTTATATGGATTTTTTGAAGTAATATCACATTCACATAATATCATTAGATCATCTAAGTCATCTCCTGCATCTAATATTAATCGTCTAATAGCGCTATCAGTAACGATGTCATCTACTAAGGCTATAGGCCTCAAATGTAGTAACACTAGTTTAACTACATAATCCATTTTTTCATTTAATGGTAAATGCAATCGCTTAAAGATAATTGGTACCATTTTAGCACCTACTACCTCATGATTATGAAAACTAAAACCAGTTTTCTCATCAAATCGTTTAGTTTTGGATTTACCTATATCATGTAATAATGCTGCCCAGCGTATCCATAAGTTATTAGGATGATTTGGTAAAGTTTCTAATTGTTGGCTTATGTTATCTAATACTTGCAGTGAATGCTTGAAATTATCTTTATGTGAAAAATCTTGATCTGTATCAATTGTTTTCAGGGCAGTTAACTCTGGTAATATATAATCTAAAAGCCCTACATCATCTAACAAATTAAACGCGATAGATGGAATAGGTAATAATAACATTTTATTTAATTCTTCCGAAATACGTTCAGGTGCTACAATAGAGATACGTTCTTTATTAGCTTTAATGCCTTGCCAAGTATTTTTTTCAATATTAAAATTCAGCTTACTTGAAAATCTGATAGCTCTGAGCATACGTAATGGATCGTCAGAAAATGTAATATTTGGGTCATTGGGTGTACGAATTATATGATTTTTTAAATCATCAAGACCCTTATATGGATCCCATATTTTACCATATTGAGGCCATATCTCTATGGCTATGGCATTTATTGTAAAATCTCTACGAAGGAAATCCTCATTTAATTCAGTAGGTTCTACTTCTGGATTGCGACTATCAAGTTTATAACTTTCTTTTCTAGCAGAAGTTATTTCCCATTCTATTCCTTTGTAAATAAAATGAGCAGCTAAGAAACGTTTAAAAAACACCAAATTATTAATTTGTAGTTTATTACAGATATATTCAGCTAATTTTTGCCAATCACCTTGTATCACTATATCTATATCTTCTATTGCTAATCCTAATAAAGAATCTCTGATAGCACCGCCTACTACAAGAGCTATATTATTATTTTCTTTACAAAATTGCTGCACTAATTTAATAACTTCATAGCTTTCTAATTTTGCTGTAATAGTCTCAAAATCAATCATTTTTTAATTTTCACTTTAAATATATATTTGCTAAAACTTTATTTTTTACTCAACATTATATTCATCTATATCTTTTTGCCATCGAATAATTTTACCATTTTTACAAAAGGCATAGCATGGTAGGCTATCAGGCATATCACATTTTATATTATTTTCTTGAATTAATAATATCTCATCACTATCTATAGATACATAATCTACTCCAGACTTAGCTGTCCATAGTTTCATATCTTTTACAAGAATATAACCTGTGTAAAAACGAGGAATAAATTTTCCCATTTTATAATGTACATCAAAATTGAGTTCATCAATGAAATCAACTGGACGAGTAGGACGACGAAGAAGATTTACATTAGATTTAGCTCGAGTAATAGCTGTATATAGCCATTTATTTATAAAATCAGAAGATTGCTTGGTATGATATAGTATAGATTCTGTAACGATAGAAACTTCTTCCCATTCACCTCCTTGAGCTTTATGACATGTAATAGCATAAGCATATTTTAAGCGTAAAGCATTTAGATAAGGATCTGTTTGTAGTCTATACATTAATAATTTTTTATTATTAAGTAGATCTGGATGCTCTTTTTGAATTTTTTCAAAAATAAAACTCAATATTAATAATTCATCTTGAAAGGTATAAGTGAAATTAGGCTCAAGTGTATTTTCTAAAACCATACATTTCATTTCATCTTCGATATCTTCTCCATATTGCAATTTTACTTTTCTAAATCTCAGATGTTCTATTTTTTTACATTCATTCTCCACACTAACTATTTGGACTATTTCGCCATTCATCAAGTCATATAAATAATTATTTCTAGTAACCATCACATACTCATTACTATTCAATAATTTTTTATTATTTTTTAAAAGAGAATTTCTAATCTTTTTGTTGAGAGTAGAAACGATATTATTAGTAAAAGCTATCATTATAATAGGTGAGGTAGGATCTCTTTTGAGAGTAGAAATATGTTGATTTAATAAATCATCCACATTATCATAAAGAGTAACATTACTATTTTCCTCGATATTAAGATTTGTTTGTCCATTAGATAGTATATTATCTTTGATTTGATAAGCTAATTGATAAATGCCAGAAAATTTTGAAAAACGCACCGGTTCTTTTAGTTCAATAAATTGTACTGGATAGAAATATTTCATTTCGAAAAGTTCAGGATCTAATGCTAATGTTTTAGTCTCATTTACAGGCGGTAGCTGATAAGGATCACCGACAAAAACAATTTTTGCATTCGTACCAAAAGTCAAAATATCATCAATTAAATTTCCACTACCAAAGATTACATTATCTTCGCCCGGATTTAGCGAGCTTATCATAGAACTCTCATCGATAAAAATCACAGAATAAGGATCAGTAATAGCATCAGCAATTTTATAATACCATTTTACACTATTTTTAGATACCTCCGATTTATTATCATCTAAGGTATATATTAATTTATGTATAGTACATGCAGAAAATTTACAGCGATTTTCTAGCATTCTCGCAGCTCTACCAGTAGTTGCAGTTAAAAATATATTTATTTTTTTCTTTGCTGAATCAATATCTAATGGTAACCCATTTTCTATGCAATCATTTAAATATGATATTATGCCTACTAAAGCTTCTATAATTGTAGTTTTACCAGTACCAGCAGATCCAGTAAGCATGTAAATATGATTATCTTTATTTGTCGGTTGCAAAAAACCATTTAATAATTTATTAAAAGCAACTTGTTGATCTTTAGTAGGAGACTTAATAAATCTATCCAGCAAAACATTCATTTGTGTAGCAATATTACTCACAATAATTCCTTTTTTAAAATTTCAAATTTACAAATTATTTTCCTAATGGAATGAAAGCTTATGCTTAAATAATAATAAAAATCATTAACCTTTTTGACTGATTTTTATTAATTTTTTAATATCTAGAATTTCGATTTCTTTACCACTAATTCTTATTATATTATCACGATTTAGCGATCGCAAAGATTTGATAACATTTTCTTTGGAACAACCAGCGAATTCAGCTAGTTCTTGCCTAGAAATAGATAATGTGAAAGTATTACTGTGATATATATCTCTCGCTAAAAACAATAAAATATCTGCAATGCGGCCATTGATCTGCTTATGAGCTAGACTAATGACATTATAAATAGAATTTCTAAACATATCAGTAGATAATTTGGTCAAGCTAATAAGGAAATTTTTATTTTTCATTGCTAAAACCTTTACCTTATTCAAATCTATCTGACATCCCATGCTATCCTCTATAGCGATAATAGAAAAAAGATTAATATCTTCATTTAAAACATTTGCTAATCCTAATAGTGAAGGAGAACTCACAATGGTTAAAATCAAATTTTTATTATTAGTATCTAAGTAATTAAATTTTACTATTCCTTTTTGTAAAAAAACTAAAAAAGGAGATTTTTCGTCTTGTTGAAAAATAACTTCATCTTTTAGATAAAACTTTTGTATGGTACTTTCATATAAAAAATTAAAATCTTCCTCACTCATAGATTTAAGACAAATCGCTTTTAAAAGGCAATCTGAACAGATATCAAGAGGGGCTTTTCTATTATTATTCATATATAAAAATGTAAAATTATACAAAAATAATGAAAATTATTGTATTTTAACATTTTAAGAGGATGTTTTGTGTGGGGAAATAAAATAAATTTTTATGTTTGGGAATATATTTGATTTCATTTCTAAATTTTAATTAATTTTGTAAAAAAATAATTAGCTATGAAACAATTAGTGGACAATTTAGTAGAACATTTATCCATGGGCAAACAAGAGCATTTAGCATTCCTTGA
>JAPXMM010000123.1:0-7438 GCA_033809015.1 Bacteroidales bacterium | reverse complement strand
AAAGCCTCACCTTTAGCAATCAATTGACCAGTTTTTACTTGGTCGCCTTTTTTTACCAAAGGTATTGCTGGTGCTCCAGCACTCTGATTGAGCATAACAAACACTTTATTTGGTAGTGGAGCAACATTAATGGGAGAATTTGCTGAAATTTTACAATCATCAGGATGAACACCCCCACGAGGAAAAGTCTTTAACATAACTTAATTATTTACAATATTTTGAGTTGAATCATTTGCTAAATTAATATTAGCTTCTTTTTTAACAGGAAAATTTACTTCTACTATACAATTAGTAGGGCATACAGGAACACATTTACGGCATAAAGTACATTTCTGGTAGTCAATATATGCTAAAAAGCTTTCTATTTTTATAGCATCAAATTTACATTCTTTCACACAAGCATTGCAACCAATACAAGCTACCGAGCAATTAGCTTTAGCATAAACTCCTTTTTCTTTATTCATGCAAGCTACGTAAATTCTTCTATTTTTAGGCCCTTTATTTCTGATCTCAATGATATTTCTAGGACAAGCTTTCACACATGTGCCACAAGCAGTACAATTATCTTCTATCACAACAGGTAACCCTGTAATAGGATCCATATACATAGCATCAAACTTGCATGTAGCTACACAATCACCGAGTCCTAAACAACCATATGCACAACCACCGTCACCAGCAAAAAGGAAATTAGCAAAACCGCAACTTTCTATACCTTCATAGTCATGTTTAGGAGGGCAGTTTTCATTAGTCCCATTGCAGCGTACGACTGCAACCTGTGGTTTTTTTTCTTCTGAAGCTAAATTCATTAATTGTGCAATTTCTGCCATAGTTTTATTACCACCTGGAGCACAAAATAGATTATCTAAAGAATTATTTTTGACAATGGCTTCAGCGAAATTTCTACATCCAGCATATCCACAACCACCACAATTAGCTCCTGGTAGTTTGTCTGCTATTAGATCTATTCTAGGATCCTCCTCTACATGAAATTGCTTATCTACTAAATAAATAATTGCTGCAAAAATAGCAGCCATAAGCGATAAGACTAAAAAAGCTATAATAATTGGTTCCACTTTTTGTAATTTTTGTGCAAAATAAATAAATAATTTTTAGTAAAAAAAAATTTATTCTTCTCAAATAAAATTAATTTAAAAATGATTTTTTCATATTAGGACATAATATTTTTATTATAAAACAATTATTTTTGCGATTGATACAAAAAATTTTTTTTTAATAGATTAAATTTTTTTTGATTTTAATAAATTTTTTAAATTTGCACACTTTTTTTTACAACTAAAAAATAATAACAATTATGATTATAAATGCTTTTTTAAAAGGCATACCTGTGGGCTTAGTATTAGCATTTAGCTTTGGCCCAGCATTTTTTTTAGTTATACAAACAGCATTAGAAAAAGGCTTTAAAAAAGCAATAATAACATCTGTAGGCGTTTCTAGTAGTGATGCCGTATTAGTTGTCGTTTCTTTAATGGGCATATCTGCTATTAGTGGATTATTAGAAAATATCTTAGGCATAATAGCTAGTACAATTCTAATAGTTTATGGCTTAGTAATGATATTTTCCAAACCTTCTATACTAAAACAAAGAAATCCTAGAATCAAGGAAATTAAAAGCAAAAACGAATATATTAAACTATATTTTAAGGGGTTTTTATTAAATATTGCCAACCCTTTTGTTCTGATATTTTGGATATCAATTGCTGGAATTGTTTCCCAATCGGCTCCCCAAGATAAATTTATTCTATACAATGTATTTTTTTTCTTAGGTATTTTACTAACTGTTTTCGCAATGGATATTATCAAAAGCCTTTTAGCACATAAACTAAAAGATTATTTACGACCTAGATATATAATGTATGCTAATAGAACTATAGGAGTGATAATTACAATATTAGGAATTATTTTAATCTTAAGAACATTAGGTATTTTTTAAATTTTTAACATTAATAAATTTAAAAAATGTTAATAAAATTTTTCTAAAAAATTTTGAGCATCTATGGCAGCCATAGCACCAGAACCAGCAGCTATTACAGCTTGTTTATATAAAGGATCTTGTACATCACCACATGCGAAAACACCATCTACACTTGTTTTAGTTGTTCCAGGAATAGTTTTAATATATTTTTCTTCAGTTAATTCTAACTGATTAACAAAAAGTTCTGTATTAGGATGATGACCAATAGCAATAAAAACGCCATCTACATTGATAGTATTGTATGTATTAGTTTTAATATTTTTTAATTTAATTGCAGTAACATATTTAGCAAAACCTTTTGTTTCGCCAATTATTTCGTCTACTACACTATCCCATATCACTTCAATATTTGGAGTATTTAAGATTTTCTTTTGAGAGCAAGAGCATGCTCTGAGTTCATCTCTACGATGTATTATGTAAACTTTAGAAGCTAAATTAGATAAATATATAGCCTCCATAGCAGCAGTATCACCACCACCTATCACAGCGACGACTTTACCTTTATAAAAATATCCGTCACAAGTAGCACAAGTAGATACACCTTGTCCGAAATATTCTTTTTCAGAAGGAATTCCTAACATTTTTGGTGATGCACCTGTAGCTATAATTACAGACAGAGCTTTAATTTCATTGTTTTTGTCGTCCCAAAGTGTAAATGGATGTTTAGAAAAATCAACTTTATCGATAGTAGAAAAAAGAAGTTCTGCACCGAATTTACTGGCTTGTTCTCTAAATTTTTGCATTAATTCAGTCCCTTGAATCCCTTCAGGAAAACCAGGATAATTTTCTATTACTGTTGCTGTTGTAAGCTGACCGCCACTTACAAGGCCTTCATAAACGATTGGATTATAATCAGCTCTGGCTGTATATAAAGCTGCAGTTAAGCCAGCTGGTCCAGAACCTAATATTACAATTTGTTTTAAGTTATTAATGTTTGTCATTAGTCTTTATAATTTTTTGCAAAATTAATAAAAGAAAATAATAGCAACCTATTGACATTTATCATTTATTGATAAGTAAAAATAAAAAATTTTTTTAATAAAATTTAGGTAAATTAGATCTTTTAATATTTGAACTGCTAAGAGCATAATTAATTGTAAAATATGCGAAAATGTAATTATCTTTATCTTCTGGGTCACCACGTTGTTCACCAGTAATTGTTTGACCAGCGATTTCACCTTTAGATGGATCAGCAAAGTAAGCAGCTATATCTCCCTTTTGACTTCTAATAATATCGTTATCAAAATACACTGTGCTACAATCGTCAATGTAATCTGTAAATGTAAATCTTGGTCCTATAGCAAAACCATATGCCCACTGCCTATTAGGTCTATACCTAAACCCTAATCCATATGGTATGGTAACTTGAAAATTACTGTATGGTTGGATTTCTGGGGACAATCCTTGTCCTTCTGTAGAAAGTGGTTTTAGATTATACCATCTTCCATTAGGAGCTCTACCTTGTGGATTAAACCAAAATACTCCAATTCCCACAAAAACATATATTTCATAACTTTTCCATCCTCTTATGTTTTTTAAATTATATCTTTTAGCTTCAGATGAATTATATAAAGATAATTCAAATTGTTCTACCAATTCTAAAATAGGACTACGAAAATTCAAATTTCTGTTATTTCGTACTGGATTTTTAGTAAATTTATCATCACCTCTTAAATAACCAAAATTTAAATAAGTATCAAATGCAAAAAATTTATTTATTCTATAATTGTAAGAAACTCCTATCAAAGGTCTAGTAGCTTGTATATCTAAATCATAAATAAATGGTTGTCCTATAGTTTTGCCACCACCTAAATCTCCTAAAAAATTAGTTACCCCTATATTTATTCCAATATTTTGTCTCTCTAAACGCCATGCTTGAGAATATATATTTGCTATTAAAAATATATTTATTAAGATTAATAATATAAATTTTAATTTCATTATATTAATTTTATGCAAATTTATAATAAAATATTTAAATAAAATTCTTTCAAATAAAAAAAATTAATATATTTGCAAAAAAATAAAACTATGAAAAACATTCGTGTTGCCTTATTTGGCATTTTAATTTTATCTTCATTAATGGTTTTTGCTCAAAAAACTAAAGGATCCAGTAAACCTTTTATAGCTGAAATTACATATAAAATAGATTATGTAGGTAATTGGGATCCAGCTGTTTTAGCTCAGCAACCAAAAGAGTTAAAAGTATATGTGTATGGTAATAAAATGAAAACTGTTATTGATCTCTCTGGAATGGGATATATGACAAATATACAAAATGGTGATGATACTACATCAGTTGCATTAATAGATATACCTGCTTATCAACTAAAAAAATTCATAAAAACTCCAAAAGAAAAGATTTTAGAAAAATTAGAAGAAGTATCACCAAAAATTAATTACATTGACTCTACTAAAGAAATTGCTGGTTATAAAGCTTATAAAGCAGAATACATAGTTAAAGATGAATTTGGTGATCCTATCACTACAGTAGTATGGTATTCTCCTGAAATTAATGATGGTAAAATCAATGCTGCTGGTGATTTCGCTGGTCTAAAAGGATTCCCAATGGAGTATGTTTCTACTCAAGAAGAAGGTTCTATAATATTTAGAGTTAGCGAGGTGAATACTAGTAAAGTAAAGATTAAAGAAACAGATTTCCTCATTCCTACGGATTTCGAAGAACTAACTGAAGATGAAGCTAAAGAATTATTCGGTGGCGAAGAGTAGAATATGATTTTTTAAATTTCGTCCTATTTGCTTACATTTTTAGAAATATTTGTTATTTATTTTTATAGTTAAATTAAATATTTATTAATTTTGTAATATTATTTTATGGACTAGTTTATATGACAGAGCAAAAAGAAAATAAAAGAGTAGCAAATAAAAAAACTACTAAAAAGACTATTAAAAAACCTACTGAGGAAAAAACAACTAAAAAAGAAAATAACAAACCCATAAATAATAAATCGACCAATGAGGATAAATCTTCTATTAATATAGGTAATATTATATACTGGATCTTTATTTCATTAATTTTATTATCTGCTATTTATATATTTTTATCTATTATTTTTTACTTTTTCTATGGAACTGCAGATGAACCTTTTTTGGTAAATGGTTTCTCAGCTGTCAATAATGAATCATTTAAAACAGCAAATCCTCTTGGTAGATTAGGTGCATGTTTAGGATATTTACTAGTAAAGCAAGGTTTTGGAATAGCAGCTTTTTTAATTCCCATTTGGTTATTTTTACTTTTTTATTCAATAATTAAAAAAAATGTATCAATCTTTTTAAAATATCAAGTATATACTTTAGTACCGTTAATTTTAGTTCCTTTATTTTTAACGCTTTTTGGAGATGTAGCTGGTGGCTTGTGGGGTGCAACTATTAAAAATTTACTTACTCCATACATAGGAAAAACTTTTTTTGCCTTATTAGTGATTATTTTAAATGTTGTTTTTTTCTTTTGGTTATTTAAAGTTTCTTATAAAGAATTATTTTATAAATTTAAATCTTTAATAAATAATAAATCTAAAAAAACACTTATGGATAGTGCTGATAAATCAAATGAAGAAATATTATTAGATGGATTAGATACAAATATTGATAATACTATTGAAGAAAATCAACAAAATTTCGAAATTGAAAATATTAAAATTGAGGAGCCACAACCTCATTATGCATGGGATATTGAAAATAATAAAGAAATAATTAATAATAAAGAAAATGCAGCACCTATAAATGATGAAGTATTAAAGGATAATAAAACTAATAATGATATTGAATTTACAATAGAAGAAACCAAAGATGAAATTATAATAGAAACTCCAAATATAGAGCCTAAAAAACAGCAAGAGTTCGTACCTGAAGTTTATAATTTAGATTATCATCTGCCTCCATATGACATTTTGAATTATTATGAAACGCAGAATAATAGAGTTACAAAAGAAGAATTAGAAGCAAATAAAAATAAAATTGTAGAAACTTTAGCTCAATATCAAATACAGATTAGTAAAATTAATGCTACAGTAGGGCCAACAGTTACTCTATATGAAATAGTTCCAGCTCCAGGAGTGAGAATTTCTAGAATAAGAAATTTAGAAGATGATATAGCTTTGTCATTGGCAGCTTATGGAATTCGTATTATAGCCCCTATACCTGGTAAAGGTACTATAGGTATAGAAGTGCCAAATTCTAATAAAGAAACTGTATCCATTAGAACTGTATTAGAAAGCGAAAAATTTAAAAATTTCAAAGGTGAGCTACCTATAGTAATAGGTAAAACCATTTCTAATGATGTCTATGTAGCTGATTTGACAAAAATGCCTCATCTATTAATAGCTGGTGCTACAGGACAAGGAAAATCTGTTGGCATTAATACGATTATTGCTTCTTTACTATACAAAAAATTACCTCACGAGATTAAATTTATCTTTATTGATCCTAAAAAAGTTGAACTATCACCGTATGCCAAGCTGGAGAATCATTATTTAGCAAAGATCCCTAATGAGACTGAACCTATTGTTACTGATGTAGATAAAGTAGTAAAAACTTTATATTCACTGACAATATTGATGGATGCCAGGTATGATTTTTTGAAACAAGCAGGTGTTAAAAATATTGTGGAATATAACAAGAAATATTTATCAGGAATGCTTGATCCTGAGGAAGGACATGAATTTATGCCTTATGTAGTGCTAGTGATAGATGAATTTGCTGATTTGATAATGACTGCTGGCAAAGAAGTGGAGTTGCCAGTAGCTCGTATAGCTCAGCTAGCAAGAGCTGTAGGTATTCATGTGATTATTGCTACACAACGTCCTTCTGTAGATGTGATTACTGGTAAAATAAAGGCTAATTTCCCCGCTAGAATAGCTTTTAGAGTTTCTAGTAAGGTAGATTCTAGAACAATATTAGATGTTAATGGTGCTGAACAACTCATAGGACGTGGTGATATGCTTTTCGCTGTTGGTAGTGAACTAACACGCATACAATGTGCTTTTATAGATACCCCAGAGATAGATGCTTTGATGGAATATATTTCTCAACAACCTGGATTTCCTGAAGCATACATCCTACCAGAACCAATCATGGAAGGTACTAATCCTCAAATTATAGAAATACAATCTTTGGATCCATTGATAATGGATGCTGCTGCTATTATTATTTCTGCACAGCAAGGTTCTACTAGCCTACTGCAGAGAAAATTGCAAATAGGACATAATAGAGCAGGTAGAATAATGGATCAGCTAGAAGCACTAAACATTGTGGGACCTCAAATAGGTAGTAAACCACGTGACGTTTTGATTTCCGATATTTCACAATTGGAACAAATTTTGAACAGTCCTAATTAAAATCTTAAAATTATGAAATCTTTAAATTATTTTGTTGTAATAATCTTTTTATTACCTCAATTATTATTTTCTCAAGTTGTAGATA
>JAPXMM010000122.1:0-7583 GCA_033809015.1 Bacteroidales bacterium | reverse complement strand
GCGGTACAGCGATTTGATGTCTAAAACATATTTATTCTATAACATTTAAATATTTTCTTACTATCCCTTTTTAAAATTTTTCCAAAAATTTTAAAAAACACCTCCTACCTCCACTCTCCCCCACTTCCACATTTTTTAAAATAAATTTACCTGAAATCTTGATTACTAAAATTTTTTATTATTTGCATTTTCTTATAAAACAGTACACTCAAAAATTTATCTTAATTTTTCACGCTTAGAGTACCAAATTTGATAAAAAAATAACGAAAATATTATTATAGCAGCACCTATATAAAACCAAAAACTTAAAATTTCAGATTCTCCAAAAATAATTAAAGATAGTATAATAGCATAAACGGGTTCCAGATTCACATGCATGATGACTAGATAAGCGCTATATGTTTTCATTAATCGAATTAAAGCAGAAAAAGCATAAGCAGTACAGCCAATAGCTAAAATCAATAAATAAAAACTATCTGTAATATTAGGAAATGATAAATCATTATTTATCCATGTCAGAAAAAACATAAAAATCCCACCACTTAGAAATTCCCAAAAACTTATCACCAAAGTATCATTATTAAAACCAATTTTTTTATTAATGACACTAAAAACGCTAAATAATAAATATGATAAAATAGCTATAACAAGACCTCTCCATTGCACTGATTCACCCCAATAAATTAGCAAAACACCAATTAAAATTGGAATAGCAAAAACTAAATCTACAAAAGAAAATTTCTTTTTAAGTAATAATGGCTCCAATAAAGAGGTAAATAAAGTACCTGTACCTAATAGACCTAAAACTAATGAGACTGTAGAGATTTTAATAGCATAAAAAAACAAATACCAGTGCAAAGCCATAATTATACCAGTAATTATAGAAATCACCAAAATCCTTTTTGTTAAACTAAGATTTATTTTTTTAATTTTTAACCAAAAAAATAAAAAAGCAGCAGCTATTATCATCCTATAAAACACTAATGATAAAGCTGACAGAGAAATTAATTTACCTAAAACACCCGTTATGCCAAAAAGTAATACGACAAAATGTAATTCAAAATATGATGAAGAAATTTTATAATATTTCATAAAAATAATATAATTTTATGCAAAAATAAAAAATAAGTGAAAGAAATAAAATTACATAAATGGTGGGCTAAAAATTACAGCCAGAGCTATTTTAAATGTAATGATGATAAAATAATAAAAATTTTAAATCCTGGGAAATATAATTTACATGATGGCCCAGATTATATAGGAACTGTTATAGAAACAAATGGTATAAAACTTATCGGTAATACAGAAATGCATATATTTGAGCAAGACTATAGGCGACATAATCATTTAAATAATCCACATTACTCTAATGTGATTCTTCATATTTTTTGCTTTCCTTCATCTGATCCTATATTACAAATTCCTTTTAGGCTACAAATACCTATAGAAAATATTTCAATAAATGAAATTGAAAAAAATGTAATGAATATTTCTAAAGATGATCTATTTATAGCAGGAATAACACGTATAAATATGATAGGTAAACAATTAATTAATGATTATGGCAGAAATGATTTGATCCAAACATTATATGTGAGTTGCTTTAGAGCAATGGGCTTACAAGCTAATGCTACCGCGATGATTATGCTCGCTAGTCAAATACCATACAAAATTTTTTATGATAAATACGAATTAGAAGATATTATAAATACTTATTTATTTACAGCCAACATAGAAACAGCTTTGACAAATTCTGCTAAAGATATTATCAAAAAATATAATATTACTCCTCTAGCCCAGAATATATGGAGCTATAAAGGTGTGAGGCCTAATGCATATCCTTATATAAGAATAGTAAAAGCAGTAAGGTCATTTAATGAATTAATAAATGAAAAAAATTTTTTAAAACAATTAATCAATGATGGTACTGAATTTTGGTTTAATAAAATGGATAATTTATTAACAAATGAAAATAAAAAACAAATTTTAGCGAACTGTATATTACCACTGCGTTTGTGGTATATGGAAAATTTTGATTATTATGAAATAACAAATAGTATTATTACTGAAGGCGAGCAGTATAAAGCAGAAAAAAATACATTAATATCAAATGCCTGTCAGCTTTTAAATATCAATGAATCTTTATTAAATCTAATTCATGGACAAGGCATACTATCATTAATTAAAGCTGGTATTATAAATACTGATTTAGAAAAATATATAATTCAATAAATATTGTTTATAATATTAATCTCATTAGGCTTGAGACAGGTTTGTGATAAAGCATATCCTTGGGTCAATTCACAAATTGCAGAAAATAACAGTCAATATTTTTGTGTAGTTTTATCAAATCATTTCCCCCAGCGGAGATTTTTCTATTTGTGGCTTCGATACGAGCTTAGCTCTACTCATACCAAGAAAGAAAAGTTTTTAAAATAAAATTTTATTAAACAAATCAAATTACACTCTTATAAAATCTACCTTTGCTTTTATATACAATACAATAATAATTTTGTTATTACTTAAACACCTAATTAATATATTTAAATGATATTAAATGTCATCAGCATTTTTCACTATTTGCAGAGATACATCTTTCCCATTCTCTATAGCTAATCTTGCCTTTTTAGAATATTTAACTAATAACTCAAACAATTTATCCATGTTATTATCTCCTGATAAAACTATCCCTAATGGTGATGGCTCACTCAGACAATAAATCTTATATTGTGAAGAAGCTATTTCAAATAATTTTTTGTTTTCTTCATAATTTCTACCTAGCATTATCCACGTGCCATCAACAATGTAATGTCTACCTAATGTTAGCAGTTCAGCAGTTATATAATTGAGAGGTAAATCATTTTTTAGTATTGCTAAAACTCTATCTCCTATCACTGGATCTGTTAAAAGGCAACCACCTGCTGGGCTTGGGATATCTTTTATTCCAAATTTCTCAGCTAAGCTTAATTGTTCGTGCCTAGATCTACCACTAATGCTTAATAATTTTTCTCTATCTACTAAGCCATCTCTCTCTGGTTTAGTAGGGAAAAGTAATTTAGCTGATAATGGACGTAGTAATAAATCTTCGAATTCAGCATTTTTTTTAATCAATACTAAAGCATTTCTATTTTGACTCATTGGTCTCTGCCCTAGAACTTCACCTGTCGCGATAAAATCTGCTCTACCTTCTTTTACTAATTGAAAAGTTTTATTTATCATTAGTATTTTACAATCAATACAAGGATTAGCATGTGATCCATAACAGTATCGTGGTTTTTTTAATATTTCTAAATATTCTGTGCTTATATCTATGATTTCTCCTTCATCAAAGCCAAATTCTTCTATTTTTTTATAATATTTTTCTGGATTTTTTTTAAGCTCCCACCCAAAAAAAGGTGTAATATATTTCACAGCAGTTATATGTATGCCTTGCTCTTTTAATATTTTACCTGCTAATATACTATCTAATCCTTCAGAAAATAGTAATAATGCTTTTGTCATTTTATTTTTTTACTATTTCAAAATTAATAAGAAAATTAAAAATAGTATTTTTGTAAAAAATAATTAATAATCTTAAATAGCGATGTTATTGATTTTAAATTAATTATATAAAAATGCATCTCACTATCTTTTATAAAGGTAAAATACCTAGTAAATATTACGGAGGCACATCTCGAGTGATTTGGTATTTAGGTAAAGAATTAAAAAAATTAGGAAATAAAGTTACATATTTAGTAGCTAATGGTTCTTTTTGTCCCTTTGCAGATGTCATTTATATAGATGAAAATAAAAATATCAATGAGCAAATTCCACTAGATACAGATATTGTGCATTTACATTCTGAAATAGATGAAAAATTAAATAAACCTACTCTGCTCACTGTTCATGGTAATACATATAATCCTAATAAAATTTTCCCCATTAATACAAATTTTGTTTCTCACTCGCATGCTAAAAGATATGATGCAGAAGCATTTGTTTATAACGGAATGGATTGGTCAGATTATCCACCAGTAGATTTTTTGCAAAATAGATATGGATATCATTTCCTTGGTAAAGCTGCATGGCGTGTAAAAAATTTAAAAGCTGCTATTAAAATTGCTCAGAAGAATAAAAAAACTTTAGAAGTAATGGGAGGTAATCGTATCAATTTATCAATGGGCTTTCGTATCACATTGGACACACATATTCATTTTCATGGAATGGTAGATGACAGCTACAAAGCCACAATTATGAATAAATCTGAAGCTTTGCTTTTCCCAGTTCTATGGCACGAACCAATGGGGTTGGCTATTATTGAAAGTTTATACTATGGCTGCCCTGTCATTGGCACACCATATGGCTCGTTACCAGAGATTGTAACTAATGATTTTGGCTTTTTATCTAATCGTTTGTCAGATTTAATATATGCTGCAGCTCATTTAGAACATTTTGATAGAAAAAAATGCCATTATTATGCTCGTGATATATTCAATTCTAACCAAATGGCTGAAAAATATTTATTCTATTATCAAAAAATCCTAAATGGTGAAAATATAAATTCACAAAAGCCTCGTTTAGCTCACGTCGATAATAAAAAATTTTTGGATTTTTATTGGGATTAATTATGTTATTTAGTTGTTATTTTTTTATGTAAATTTGCGATAAATTATTTAGATTATGTTGAGGCACATAGGTATAAATATTAATTCATCAGATGAAGTAGAAAATTTTTATCAAAATGTTTTAGGTTTTGAATTAATAGGAGAATATTATTTACATCCTTCTATTGCAAAAACTTTTTTTAATAATGAGCAAATTAAAGTTTACAGAGTAAAAAAATTTAATTTGGAAATCGAGCTAATACTCACTGATACTACAAATAATTCTACCTTTACACATATAGCATTAGAATTTTGGAAACCTGAAACTGTATTCGAAAAAGCCAAAATTGCTGGTTACAAAGTTTACGAATTTATTAAAGAAACTGGTACTAAAGCTAGATATATTATCGATAAATCAGGCAATATTTTCGAAATAAAAAATATTAATTTAGTAGAATAAATCTATATAATGGGATTAGATCCAATTTTTTCTATAGAAAATATCATCATCTCACTAATTATAATAATTGGCCTATTTTCAGTAGTTTTTTTTTATAGTAAAATAATTAAAAATAATCCATTATATAAATATTTAATGTATGGCATCGGATTTAAAATCTTGATGAGCATAGCTTTCATAATGGTTTATTATTTTTTTTATGATGGTGGCGATGCTTATTGGTATTGCTATAATGCCAAATGTTTTGTTAACTCATTTTTTTATCATCCATCAGAAATTACTAAAATTATTATAACTGGAAATTTTGATCCTGAAAATTTTTATAGGTTATTCTCTGTAAATACTGGATACCCAACTACTGATCTATTATACGATCCTAAAACATTTGCTGTTTCACGTTTCGCATTTCCTATTTTATTTATTACTCAAAATTACATCTCTACAACCATATTATTTTCTATGTTTGCTTTTGTTGGACAATGGAAAATGTTCACATTATTAAATAAACTTTTTCCTAATTTTACAAAGTATGCAGCTATCGCTGTCCTTTTTTTCCCATCACCTACCTTTTGGAGTAGTGGCATATTAAAAGATACTTTTATTTATGGTGCTGCCCTATGGAGTGTGTATAATTTTTATCAAATTTTTGTTTATAAAAAAAATATTTTAGGTAATATACTCCTTTTTATTATGAATTTTTATATAATGATATTGATAAAACCATATGTAGCTGTAGCTTTACTACCATCATTGATTTTGTTATTTTCTTTATCATACATTAGGAAAATAAAGAATCAATTTATTAGATATTTTGTAGCTCCTTTTGGACTATTGCTAACTATTATAATTTCAATAGTTGTTTACACATCTATAGGTTCATCTTTAGGTCCATTTGGTAGTGTGCAAAGTGCTATCGACAAAGCATATATAACCCAGCAAGATTTTCTAAAAAATGAAACTTATAGTGCACATAAATATGACATTGGAGAATTCGAACCTACGATTCCTGGAATTATATCTAAATTTCCTAAAGCTGTTTTTTTTGGATTATTTGGTCCATTTATTTGGCAAGCAGATAATTTAACTATGCTACTAGCTGCTTTAGAGAGTTTGGCTCTTCTAATTATTATAGCTTATTTGCTATATAAAATCAGATTAAGGTTTTTTAAATTTATTTTTCAAAATGATTTTATAATTTTCGCTTTAGTATTTTCATTAATATTCATATTTTTTGTTGGTTTATCATCAGCTAATTATGGATCACTGAGTAGATATAGGATACCAGCCCTTCCTTTATTTTTGTCCAGTCTTTTTGCTATTTATAATTATTCTAAACAACAAAAATTTTTATAATAATTTTACTTTTTGGTATAATAATTGCAACATTATAGTAAAAAAACGGAGGTTATATGAAAACCATTAAATTTTTATTATTATTCATTGTGGGAGTAATGATATCTAGCTGCACTATAAATAACTATTATACGCAAAGTCAGCCTTATGACGATGTTTACTACAATCCTAATATTCATCAATATTCCGATAACAATGCACAAAATCAAGATTATCAGCAGCAGGATAATCAATATCAAGATAATCAAGAATATTATCAAGGCCAATCTAACTATTCCGAAACATACACTGATGATAATGGAAATACTTATATCACTAATAACTACTATGGAGATTATTATGATTACTCTTATTCGTCTCGTATTCGTAGATTTTATTATCCAGAGCTAGGTTTTGGATATTATGACCCATGGTACACAAATATGTATTGGTATACTTATGATCCGTGGTATTTTGGTATATCAGTTTATTTAACATATCCTTTCTGGAGACCTGGAGTATCATTTTACTGGGGATATTACCCATATAACTATTATTTAGGCTGGCATTATCCATATCATCACGGCTGGGGATATCCTGGATATTGGCATGGATATTGGCATGGATATAGTAATGGCTATTGGGATGGTTTCTGGACAGGTTATTACGATGGATTCTATGGCTCAGAATACTACTATTACAATCCTTTCGATGTTCATTCTGGCTCTGTTTATTATGGACCTAGAGATTATGTATCCGCATCTACTAGTGGTAGAAATAATCGTACAATAAATGAAACTCAAACTGTTTTACCTCTAGATAGAACTATAGCTTCTACTCAAACTTTTTCTGAAAGACTCAACAGAACTGGCTACAAACCTTTAGAACAATCGGTTATAAATAAACCTACTGAAAATCTACAACGACAAAATAATAATTCTATACAAAATGCTACTATTAATAACAATGATAATCTACAGAAAAAGCCATTAGAATTAGAGAATAATGCTAATCCAGCTACGTCGATCACTAATCAAACTATTAAACAAGAAAATAAAGATAATGCTCAACAACAACTTAATAAACCTGTAAATAATCAAATCAATATTACTCAACCTGCTCTGCAGCAAAATCAACAAAATATACAATCTCAACCTAGTCAACAAAAACCATCTAATCAACCTATTAATAATACTCAACCTATTCAA
>JAPXMM010000121.1:0-7601 GCA_033809015.1 Bacteroidales bacterium | reverse complement strand
GTGATCCTAATTTAGATAATAATATTGGTTCTAATTGGTCTTTAGGTACCAGACCATTTAGTGTAATTAATGAAAAAATGGTTTATGCTGACCCAGGAGAAGGATGCTATGTGGCACCAGACACTATACCACCTACACCTCTCAATGCTTTGGCTATCTCTTATACAACTGTTAAAATATCTTTTGATGAACCTGTAAACAATAGTGCAGAAAATATAAATAATTATGGTGGTCTAGATATCTCTACTGCTTCTAGAAATACTACTCATGATACAGTAACACTTACTTTAGCTACACCATTACAAAATGCTGTTCATTATACTTTAACTATTACTAATATTGCTGATGAAGCAGGTAATGTTAACTCTAATATATATGATTTTGATATTTCTATTGACCTATCAGCTCCATCTATTGTTATTACTGAAATCATGTACAATCCACCTGAAAGTGGCAATGATAGTTTAGAGTTTATAGAATTATACAATAATGATATTTATACAGTAAATATGAATGGTTATGTATTAACATATGGAACTAATACATTTACTTTCCCAGACGGCATAACGATTGCACCTGATGCATTTTTAATAATAGCACCTAATGCTACAGCAGTAAATAACTTCTATGGAATAACAGCAATACAAGGTTCTACAGGTGGTATTTCTAACAGCGGTACTACTATAGTACTCACTACTCCATATGGAGTAGTGGTAGATACACTTACATTTGGTAGTGGTGCTCCATGGCCTATAGAGGCTAATGGACAAGGTCCATCTCTTACATTGTGTGACCCTAATTCAGATAACACCGATCCTGCTAATTGGTCTGTAAGTGATCATGAGTATAGTATCGTAAATGGTTATATGGTAAAAGCTGATCCTAACTCTCTATGTATCATAGATAATGTTGCTAATTTCAATAAAGAAATTATAAATATTTATCCGAATCCTGCATCAGATAAAGTATTTATTAACACTAATAAAACTATAAATTCTATTGTAATTTATGATATTTTAGGTAATCAAGTGGCTCATTATGAACAGGTGAATGATAATCAATATATTGTAGATGCTAATAATCTGTTAGCACAAATTTATATTGTAAAAATAGTCTTTGTAGATAATAGCATTGCTAATAAAAAATTAATTATAGAATAAAAAAGTAATGAGAGATTTCGTAATAGTGGATGTAGAAACTACTGGCGGGAAGCCCGGAGCTTCCCGCATTACTGACATAGCACTAGTATTTATTAAGAATAATTGTATCAATGGCCATTATTCTACTTTAGTAAATCCAAATAGAGAAATAGATCAATATGTACAAAAAATCACTCATATCACAAATGATATGGTTAGAAAAGCTCCTAAATTTTATCAAATAGCTGAAGAAATTGATTTTCTAACTAAAAATACTATAATAGTTGGTCATAATGTTAGATTTGATTACTCAATGCTTAGAAATGAATTTAATAGACTTGGCATAAACTACGAACGAGAAACGATAGATACGATAAGCATGGCTAGAAAAGCTTTGCCAGAGCTATCTCTTTATAATTTAGATGCTGTTACTAACTATTTTGATATTGAAATCAGTAATAGACATAGAGCATTAGGAGATGCAGAAGCCACAGCTAAATTGTTTTTGCAATTATATGACATGTGCAATTGTAACACAGAAAACTCTCTCAAGATTCCTTATGATTTTGACGAATAGTTATAAAAAATAATATATATCACTTTTCACTATTGATAATTATCACTATTATTAATTATTAATCTTAATAATTTAATTTTGCCTCATAAAAATTAACCCCCAAAAATATATTATTATGAGTATGTTTTGTTTTCAATGCCAAGAGACAGCCAAAGGAACAGGTTGCACAGTCAATGGCGTTTGCGGAAAAAAAGACGATTTAGCTAGACGAATGGATGTGTTGATATATCTTTGCAAAGGCATATCTACATTATCAATAGAACTAAATGGTAAAGGAATAGCTACTCCAGAAGTGAATCCTTTTATTCTAAATAGTCTTTTCCAAACTATAACCAATGCAAATTTTGATAAATCAGCTATAACAAATAGTATTTATCGTGGATTAGAACTGAAAAGAAAATTATTAAAATTAGCAAAAGAAAATGGTGTAGATATTAGTAAATTACCTGAAGCTGCTACCTGGGATGCTAATACTGAAGCAGAGATAGAAGCTAAAGAAGCAGAAGTAGGAGTATTATCTACTACTGATGAAGATATTCGTTCACTTAGAGAATTAGTCGTCTATGGATTAAAAGGTATGGCTGCTTATGCAGAGCACGCTCATAATCTCGGCTTCGAAGATGAAGAGATTTATAAATTTATGAAAAAAGCATTGGCTTCTACTCTAGACAGCTCATTATCTATAAATGATTTAATAAATTTAGTATTGCAAACAGGTGAATACGGTGTAAAAACTATGGCTTTATTAGACAAAGCTAATACCACTAAATATGGCAATCCAGAAATTACTAAAGTAGATTTAGGAGTTAGAAATAATCCTGGTATTCTAGTCTCTGGTCATGATTTATTAGACCTCGAAGAACTACTAATTCAAACTGAGGGAAAAGGAGTAGATGTTTACACACACAGTGAAATGCTACCCGCACATTATTATCCATATTTTAAAAAATTTAAACATTTTGCTGGAAATTATGGTAATGCATGGTGGAGACAACGCGAAGAATTCGAAACTTTCAATGGACCTATACTTTTCACTACTAACTGCATCGTACCACCACTAGATAAAGCTACTTACAAAGATAGAATATATACTACTGGATCTGCTGGATTAGATGGTGCTACACATATAGCCGATAGAGAAGATGGTAAAATGAAAGATTTCTCTCCTATTATAGAGCATGCTAAACGCTGCAATCCACCTCAAGCTATAGAACAAGGCGAAATCATAGGCGGTTTTGCTCATAACCAAGTGATAGCACTTGCAGATAAAATCGTGGAGGCTGTTAATGCTGGTAAAATCAAAAAGTTTGTGGTAATGGCAGGATGTGATGGTAGGCTAAAAAGTAGAGAATATTATACTGAATTTGCTGAGAAACTCCCCTCTGATACTGTAATATTAACAGCTGGATGTGCCAAATATCGTTATAATAAATTAAATCTAGGCGACATTGATGGCATACCACGTGTGCTAGATGCAGGACAATGTAATGATTCGTATTCTCTGGCAGTCATAGCTATGACACTGAAAGATGTATTTAAACTCAATGATATAAATGAACTACCTATTATTTACAATATAGCCTGGTATGAGCAAAAAGCTGTAATAGTCCTACTTTCATTATTATACCTTGGTGTTAAAAATATTCATTTAGGACCCACTTTGCCTGCTTTTCTATCTCCTAATGTACTAAAAGTTTTAGTAGAGAATTTTAACATAGGAACTATCAGTACTGCTGATGAAGATATTAAAATGTTTTTCCCAAATTAAAAAAAAATAAAATTATGGAATCAGCTTTTTCACCAGAACAAATATACGAATTAAAAGAAAGCATAGTCTATGCTGAGGGTTCAGTCGTTAGTAAAATAGTTAGCAAAACTAAAGGTGGTAATGTAACGCTTTTTGCTTTTGATAAAGATCAATTCTTGAGTGAGCATACTGCTCCATTTGATGCTATTGTGATAATAATAGATGGACACGGCAAAATTACTATAAATAAGAAAGAATATACATTAGCAGAAAATGAAATGATAATAATGCCTGCTAATGTGCCACATGCTGTCTATGGTATTGAGAAGTTTAAAATGCTTCTAATAATGCTAAAAGATTAAAATAAATAAAAAAGAGAGAATTTTAAATTCTCTCTTTTTTTTATAATAATACAAAAAATTATTTTAACTTAGTTTTAAAAGGATAATCAATGTTGTAATGCAGTCCTATACTTTCTTTACGTGCTATAGCCATAGTAGTAATTAAATAGCCTACTAAAATCATATTTCTTAATTCACAAATTTGCCTATTAACAACAGATTTTTTATACAATTCCTCTGTTTCTTCATGTAGCATTTGCAATCTTTTCAGAGCTCTATTTAATCTTAAGTTTGACCTAACAATCCCCACATAAGCAGTCATTGTTTGATTGAGCTCTTTTACTTCTTGGGTAATTAAAACTAACTCTTCATTGAGTTTCACTCCTTCATCATTCCATTCAGGAATATTTGTATTTATAGAATAATCATTAAAATAATTTTCAGCATCTTTAGCTGCTCTATAGCTAAAAACTAAAGCTTCTAATAGAGAATTAGACCCCAATCTATTGGCACCGTGCAAGCCTGTACGCGAAACCTCGCCACATGCATACAATCTATTGATTTTTGTTCTAGCAAAATGATCTACAACTACTCCACCCACTTGGTAATGAGCAGCTGGTACTACTGGGATCATCTCTTTTGTCATATCTATCCCTATGCTTAAACATTTCGCATAAATCGTAGGAAAATGTTCTAATAATTCATCTTTATTAATATGCCTACAATCTAAAAATACATACTCTGAACCACTCAATTTCATTTCATTATCTATAGCTCTAGCTACTATATCTCTAGGAGCCAAAGATTTTCGTGGATCATACTTATGCATAAATTCTTTACCATTGATATCTTTCAAAACAGCACCATACCCTCTAAGTGCTTCAGTAATCAAAAATGCTGGCCTTTCTTTAGGATTATAAAGAGCCGTTGGATGAAATTGAAAAAATTCCATATCCATTATTTGAGCCTTAGCACGATATGCCATTGCCACACCATCACCAGTAGCTACAGTCGGATTTGTAGTTGTCAAATAAACATTGCCACTACCACCAGTAGCTAAAACAGTAAATTTGGATAAAAATCTCTCTACTTTCCCTTGAGGAGTTAATACATATGCACCAAAGCAATCTATACTGTCTATCTTATCTTCTACGTTTATACCAATATGATGTTGAGTGATTAACTCTATAGCAAAATGATGATCAAAAATTTGAATGTTAGGATTTTCTAATACTCTATTTGATAAAACTCTTTCAATTTCATAACCAGTTTTGTCTTTGAAATGGAATATTCTCGATTCACTATGACCACCTTCTCTAGCTAGATCATAAACACCTGTTTCTTTTTTATCAAACCTCACACCTAATTCTATGAGTTCTTTTATCCTATCAGGACTTTCTTTAGAAGTGATCTCCACAGCTTCTCTATCATTTAAATAAGAACCTGCCTCTAAAGTGTCTTTAATATGCTTCTCAAAATTATCTGGAGGGAACATCACACCTACTATACCACCTTGTGCATAATATGTTGATGCATTAAATATTTCTTCTTTTGTAATAATAGCTACACTACCTAATTTAGAAGCATTTAAAGCGAAATTTAATCCTGCTGCTCCACTGCCAATTACTAGGAAATCAAAAGTATACATAATTTTAATGTTGATTTTTTAAAATAATTACAAATATATATATGTTTTTTGTTTTAATGTTTAATAAATTTTTAGTAAAATCATTGATAAAAAACAATAAAAATATTAATATACTGCAAATTATACTTTAGATATAAATTATCTTTTACTTTCAAAAAAATTTTTTAAACATTCTATGGATTTGGCTTCCAAGATACCATTTTTAACTATAGTTTTAGGATGTAATAGAGTCGGGGTATATTTAGAATATCCATTTTTAGGATCTGATGCACTATATATCAGCTTACCAATTCTAGTTAATTGCATTGCACTTGCACATAAAGGACAAGGTTCTAAGCTAACATATATGCTGCAAAAATCTAGATATTTTGTGTCAAAATATTCTAATGCTGCAGTAATAGCTATAATTTCTGCATGAGCCATGGGATCCTTTAATCTTTCTACTTCATTATGAGCTTTACAAATGATTTTATTCTCAGTAATTAAAACAGCTCCCACAGGTACTTCTCCTATATCATAAGCCAATTGAGCTTCTTGGAGTGCTACCTGCATAAAATATTCATCATTATTAATCATTTAAGAACATTAATTTAAAAATAATTGTAAAATTAGGAGAAAAATAAATAACTAATTACAAAATTGATTTAATAATTTAATATCCTTATTATTTTTTAACTTTTTAATAGCTTTGTCTCTAATTTTTCTTACTCGTTCAGGTGGCATATTCATCCTTTCAGAGATTTCCTCTATACTCAATGCATGAGTATGCTCGAGACCATAATAATATTTAATTATCATTTTTTCATTAATAGATAAAGTTTCAATAATTCTATTAATCTCAATTTTGAGAGACTCTTTTTCTAAATCTGAATCTGGAGAAATAGAGTTTATATTAGGTACAAAATCTAACATTGTGGTTTCGCTATCATCATTTATAGATTCATCTAATGAATCCACATTATTATCTACGTACTTCATTAAATCCTTAATTTGCTGTACAGGCATATTAGTCATATCAGAAAGCTCTTCTAATGTAGGGGGACGTAATTTGATTTGTTCTAATAGTGAATAAGCATTTTTGATTTTATTGGCAGAAGCGATTTTATTACCTGGCAATCTAATCATTCTACAATTTTCAGAAATAGCCTGAATTATACCTTGTCTGATCCACCACACAGCATAAGAAATAAACTTAAAACCACGTGTTTCATCGAAACGTTCTGCAGCTTTTATTAATCCGATATTCCCTTCATTTATTAAATCTGTCAGTGGTAAACCTGTTTGGGGAAATTGCTTAGCTACGGAAATCACAAAACGTAGATTAGCTCTTATTAATTTATCTCTTGCTATTTCATCACCTTCTTTTATCCTTTTAGCTAACTCTACTTCCTCATCAGGAGACAATAAAGGCTCTTGTGATACCTCATTTAAATATTCAGATAAAACCTCATTTTCTCTTTTGGTGATTCTTTTTTGAATTACTAATTGATACATTCTTTTAACTTTTTTAATTAGACATAAAAAAAATCAAAAAGTTTATTTTAAAATATAAAATAAATATTATAAATTGGAAGATATAATAATTGAAGAAAAATAAACACAACAAAAATCAAATTGTTAAGATAGTAAAATAATGAAATTTGTTTTTTTGGGGGGTAAAATGTATTATTAGCAAGTTATATACAAGCATAGGTTAAAAGTATTTAACCTATGCTTGTATATAAACAATATTTATGTTTAAATTTAAGTATTTAATATTTTTATTAATTTTGCAAAAAATATAATTTTATGGAATATACAGCTGAAAACATAGAAAAAATGCTGGCTCTGACCAAAGAGGGTAAACGTGAATTCCTAGATAATCTCTACCAATTCCTCAATGAGAATAGATTGACAGCATTAGACTATCAGAGAATAAAGATTCTATCTACCGCTCCCATTTGTCCCAGATGTAGATGTGAGCATGTTACTAAAGCAGGTGTTCGTAATGGCAGACAAGTCTATAAATGTAAAAATTGTAAATACCAATTTCGAGAAACTGCCAAATCGCTTGTTTATCATATGCATAAATATCCTCTACTGTTAGATTATCTGAAATGCATGCTCGAAGGCAAAAGCTTAAGAGCTTGTGCTAGTGAAGTTGGCATTA
>JAPXMM010000120.1:0-7609 GCA_033809015.1 Bacteroidales bacterium | reverse complement strand
CTCTATCAATAAATTGTATAGATTATCTAAAAATGCTAAATTCTCTTGCTTACTCATAGAGATATACTCGTCTACGTCTTCGATTATCTGTTTCATAATTTTAATAATTTTTTTACAAAGATATAAATTTTTTTAATTAATTATCCAATATTGTTTTAAAAATAATTATATTTCTAATTTAAACAATTTTCCCTTTTTTCCCCTCCTCACTCAAAAAAATTTTTTTATTTTTAATTTCTTTTTTAATTTTGCGAAAAAACAATTATAATATGAAAACTACTAAAATAATTGTGCAAATTGTACTATGGATTGTTATTGTAGTACTTGCTATATTGATTTTTAGAAGCATTACAGATCCTTTGAAATTTCAAAATGAATTTAAAAGAAGGCAAGATGCTGTAATTACTAAATTAAAAAATATTCGTTCCGCTGAACAAATGTATCTCCAAGTAAATAATCGTTATACTGCTAATTGGGATTCTTTAGCAGAATTTATTGAATCAGGCAAAATACCTATTATTAAATTAACTGCTGATCCTAAAGATACTACTTATACTATTTTCTTTAGAGATACCGTAGGTTATAAAATTGTAAAGGATTCTCTCTTTAAAAATATTCCTAATTTTAATGCTAAAGAATTAAAATACATTCCTTATTCCGATATCACTGGAACTCCGAAAGATACTTTTTCTATTAAGGTAGATAAGATTAATAAAGGAAACGTATGGGTTAATACTATTGAAGTTATTGCTCCTTACAAATCTTTTATGAAAGATTATGATCTAAATAGATATGGTGTAGATCCTGAGGGTGTTCTTAAATTCGGATCTATTACTGAACCTATAACAGATGGTAATTGGGAATAATGAGTGTAAAAAATTTCGAAAAAATTTTAAATTTTGATTTAGAAATAAATAATGCTAGTGTAAGCCTCTTCACTGAAGGGGCTTATATTATTTTTTTTGCTAACAAGACTCCTATTAAGATTTGTTCTCTCCCTTGGGAATCGTTTAATGGTTTTTTTGAGAATGAAATTGCCAATTATCCTCATTTTAATTTTATAATTGCTTCTGAGCAGAGTACAATTTTGCCAAATGATTTTTTATTGAAATATTCTAAAAGTGATTTTGTTCAAATTTTAGGTTGGGAAAATCCTGACAATGTACAAATTAATGCACTACCAGAATTAAATGCTGTGATGTTAAATAAAAAAATTTCTATTCCTGAAAAAATAAATCTATATCCTTACACCTCTCATGAATATCTATGGCTTAAATTTATTTTAAAAAAAAATATAGACGGTGTATTTATTGATGTGAGGTCAGGCATCTCTTTAATTGCTATTATTTCTCAACAGAAATTATTATTTTATAATTTAATGGAATACAATACTCCAATGGATCTTTTGTATTATATAACTAGTACAATTAATTTGACTGATACTGAAAGTTTAGATTTACCACTATTTATTTCTGGTGCTATTACTTCAGATTCATTATTATTAAATAAGCTGGATCCATTTTTTAAAACTATTAATTTTTTATCTGTTGGAGATAATTTTTTAGAAGAATACTCTCATTTTTTTATTTCTAGTTATGAGCTATGCGAATTATAGACGGTTCACATAAAAAAAGACAAATTATTCTACCTAGCAAAATCGATATTAGTCCGACTACAGATTTTGCTAAAGAAGCATTATTTAATATTTTAAGATATTATACTGATTTTCAAGGTATAGATGTTTTAGATATTTTTAGCGGAAGTGGAAATATTTCTTACGAATTTGCTTCTCGTGGGGCAAACAAGATTATTGCTATAGAAAAGAATGATTTTTGGTACAATTTTATTCAAAATAATATTAAAAAAATTAATTTAAAATCCATTTCTATTTTTCAATTAGATGCCTTTTATTACATTCAACATTGTAAAGAAAAATTTGATATTATTTTTGCTGATCCACCATATAATTTAGAAAATATTAATAAAATTCCTGATCTTATTTTTGATAATAATTTATTAAATGACGATGGCATACTAATATTAGAGCACGGTCGTAAGCTTTCATTCAGTGATCATAAAAGGTTGATTGATCATAGATCTTATGGGAAAGTTAATTTTTCTTTTTTTAAATAATACTATTTTTGTTTTTTAGGTAGAATAGTATAATTTATTATATTATGAGTAAAAAATCAATAAAAATCAATAAAAATATTGAAATATTAAAATCTGATTTTGAAGTAGAAAGAATTTTACCATATGCTGATGGTATTAGTGCAGGTTTTCCTTCGCCAGCAGAGGAATATTTGGAGCTAAGTCTAGATCTTAATAGAGAATTGATTAAACATCCAGCAGCTACTTTTTTTGGTAGAGTAAAAGGTAATTCTATGCAAGATGTTGGTATTTATGATGGTGATATATTAATAATAGACAAATCTTTAATGCCTTTTGATGGTGCTAAAGCTGTTTGCTATATTGATGGTGAATTTACTCTGAAAACTTTAAGAAAGATAAATAATGATTTGTGGTTAATGCCTGCTAATGAATCTTATAAACCTATTAAAATCAATGAAGACAATGATTTTATAATTTGGGGAATTGTAACTTATGTGATTCATAAAGTATTATAATATTAATTTATTACTATTGTATCATAAGTGGTAGCATAACAACCAAATACACCCAATCCACCTTTTACAGTATGTCTTATTCTTACAGGATTAATGAATGGACTGCTGCCGATATATATTTCTTGTTCAGCTGTTCTCCAAAAGTTGTAATGTTGTCTAGTCATATTTGCTGTTTTCACTATTACTGTATCTCCAACCTTGTATTTACCTAATTCTGGATCTTGATACGTGCTATCACTATAAATATTTTCTATACCTCTAACTAAATTAACTTTAAAATACTGATTATTAAAATATGTATCATCTAAAACAAATAATGCGGATGGTACAAAATAATTATCTCTCGATTGTCTTTTAGTAAAAAAACGATAAAAATTTTTTTCTGGAGGATCTATTAATGATATCCATAAATCTTTTAGTGTATCATTATCCTTGATAGGTTCGCACCATAATGAATCTAAAAAAACTTGTTTAGGCATAGTATCACTTCCAGTAATAGTATCAGAGCCGATTATCACTTTAATTGAATATATTTTATCTAGCTCTCCGACCATTTGATTAGTAGTGTAATATAAATATGGCCATACACCATTAATTAGATTATTTGTAGATAAAAAACATTCTACTTCATTTTCTCCATTAGAGATATACACTTTGGCATCTAATACGAATAAATTCATTATATAAGCACTATCTATAGGATCAAAATAGCTGCTATTACGCGTTACAGCAATTACAGGATAATTATCATTTTCTATGTAACCTTCTACAACATATTTTTTATCTGGCTCTGGTAGATCAAGCTCGATTTCCTTACTGCATGAAGAAAAGGTTATAAATAAAATAAGAAAAAATAATTTATAAATTCTCATAATACATTAAAATTTGAAATTCCACGTAATCGATGGTAGAATAGGGAAGAGAGAAAGTTGTTTAGCAGTGATAGTCATATTATTTTGTGTCATATCACCATTAATATCAAAATAAATAACATAAGGATTTTTTCTGTTATAAACATTATAAATAGATAGATTCCAACTTTCTTCGATTTTTCTTGATTTTTTCTTATGTTGCGGATACCAAGTGAGGCTAATGTCAGCTCTATGATATGATGGTAAACGATAAGCATTTCTATCACTATATTCTGTCACAATATTACCTTCTATAAAATATCTAGAAACAGGTACTGTAGCTGTATTACCAGTGGCAAATACCCAAACACCTGATAAACTAAATGCATTACTTATTCGATATGTTAAAACTATGCTTATATCGTGAGTACGATCATATTTTGCTGGAAAAGGTTTCCCATCGTTAATTTTAGGAAATTCACGTTCAGTTTTACCATAGCTATAACCTATCCATCCTGTTAATGTTCCATGTTTTTTTTGTAAAAATAACTCTATACCGTAAGCTCTACCTTTGCCATATGTAAAATTATTGTCTAAATTAGTAAGTATATAATTCTCATAAAGTGACTCTTCTTTATAATCTATTTGATTAAATAGCCATTTATAATAACCTTCTATACTAAACTCTATAGAGTTATCAAGAAAATTACGAAAATATCCTAATGATAATTGATAACCAATTTGAGGTTTTACACTATCAGTACTAGGAATCCACAAATCCGTCGGTAAAGTAACGTTTACAGGAGAAACCATATGAATAAATTGTGTATTACGAGTAGCAGAAAGCTTAATAGAACTTGTACTATCCAATTTAAATCTTACTAAAAAACGTGGCTCAAATTGAAAATAATCAGTTATTTTTTTAAATTTATCATAAACTATGCTATCAGTATTAGTGAGTGTTATAGGATCAAACAGATATCGAGTAAATGGTCCTATTTGTTGATAATATCCAAATCTAACACCTGCAGATATGCGAATCCATTTATTTATATCACCTTCGGTATGTAAATAGCCAGCAGCTTCCCAAGCATGTAATTTAGGTGGATTACCAAGATTGTATGGACTATTTTCCATAGTAAAAGATGCACTATATGGAGTGAAAGTATGATATATACCGTCAACGCCAAATTTTAAGCTCCATCCTTTTTTTAGAAAATACGCAAAATCCGATTTTAATTGAAAATCTCTAATAGAAGTATTCAATTTAACATTGTATAGCTCCTGTACTGCCCCGAAATTAAATTTATAATCACTATAAATAAAAGTAGTATTAGAAAATAATTTTTGAGAAAACAGATGATTCCATCTAGCAGTGAGAGTAGCATTACCCCAATCTATATTTGTAGAGAAATTATCATCAGCTACTTTAACGTCAAAAACATCTCGCCCAAAATATCCACTAATAAATATGCGATCTTTAGGAGAAATTATGTAATTAGCTTTAGCATTAATATCATAAAAATAATAACCTAAAGGTATTTTCATAAATGGTTTCATTACAATATCTGCATAGGTACGTCGTGCACTTATTATGAAAGAAGCAGTATCTTTTTTAATTGGTCCTTGTACAGCTATTCTACTAGATATGAGTCCTAGCCCACCTTCTAATTGATATTTTCGCATATTACCTTCTTTCATCGAAATATCTAATACAGATGAAATGCGTCCACCATAATTTGCTGGTATCCCAGATTTATATAATTCTAAATTTTGAATAGCGTCAGAATTAAATGTTGAAAAAAATCCCATAAGATGATTAGCATTATATACTGGAGCCTCATCTAATAAAATCAAATTTTGATCTGGACCACCACCGCGTACATAATATGTGCTACTACCCTCTCCTACAGTTAATACTCCTGGAGTCAACTCTATAGCTTTAATTACATCTACCTCACCAAATAAAACTGGAATTGTTTTTATCCTTTCGACAGGCATTTTCACTACACCCATTTCTGCATCATGCACATTAGCATCTGAGCGTTCAGCAGTTACAACTACTTGATCAATTAGGTAATTTTTTTCTTTTAGTTCGATATTTATTTCATAATTTTTATCTAATATAATTTGTTGAGTCCATTTTTCATATCCTACAGCTGAAACCTCAAATGTGTAAGAGCCTTTAGGTAAAGTAAGTGAGTAAAAACCATAATGATTTGTTGTTGTACCTTTTAGTGGATCAGTGATATATACATATGCTCCTATTATCTGCTCTCCACTATTAGCATCTTTGACATATCCAGATATTGTATAGTTTTGTGCTGTCAGCCAAGCACTTATTAATAATAAATTAAAAATGAATAAAGTCTTTAAATGCATTATATTCTATTAAATATTTTAAGAATGCAAAAGTATTACAAATATTAAAAATACGTGGTAATATGATAAATATTATAAAAAAAATACATTTATATATCTATTAAGAGAAAAATATTATATTTATTTTATAAAAAAATTTAATCGAATTATGCATTGAATTATAACTAAATTATTACTGTGAATATATAAGCGAAGCAAGATTTTATAGGAGTGTAATTTGTTTTAAATAATTCTGATAAAATCTTTCTTTTCTAACTATAAAAAGAAAGAAACAAAAAAAATCTTAGTTGGGGAAATGTTTTGTTAACAAATCATTTCCCAATGCAGTAGTGCTAGAGTTGAAAATATATTTATTATCTAAACGTTTATCTTAATAAATTATTTATTATTATTTTCTTTTTGATTAGTATCTTTTACTATTAAAAATATAGTTTCATTATCTTTTTTAAAAAAATATGTCTTTCGTGCATACAGTTCTAATTGCTCTTTATCACGTTTTAATTTTTGAATTTCTAATGAATCTTCTTTGATTTTTTGTTTATAAAATTCATTTTGCTCTTTAGCAGTATTTAATTCTTTTTTATACTTTCTTAATTTTATTAGATTGTTATTATCTAAAAAAATGATGAAAACTAAAAATAATATCAACACTAATATATATTTATACTTATCTAATTGTTTAAGTAAATACTTCCAAGTCATCAAAAATTTTTGAACAAATATACATAAAATTAATGAATTATGATTGAATAATAAGTGAATAAAATATATTTTTAATGTAATAAAGCTTGGCAAACGAGGAAAGATGATATTGAAGGGGAATGAAGGAGGACGGGGTGTCTCATCTTGAAATAGGGAAGGAGGTGAGAAAATTTTTAAATTTTCTCACCTCCTTCTTGAACAAACAATATTTATGTTTAAAATTAAGTATTATATATTTTTATTAATTTTACAAAAAACATAATTTTATGGAATATACAGCTGAAAACATAGAAAAAATGCTGGCTCTGACCAAAGAGGGTAAACGTGAATTCCTGGATAATCTCTACCAATTCCTCAATGAGAATAGATTGACAGCATTAGACTATCAGAGAATAAAGATTCTATCTACCGCTCCCATTTGTCCCAGATGTAGATGTGAGCATGTTACTAAAGCAGGTGTTCGTAATGGCAGACAAGTCTATAAATGTAAAAATTGTAAATACCAATTTCGAGAAACTGCCAAATCGCTTGTTTATCATATGCATAAATATCCTCTACTGTTAGATTATCTAAAATGCATGCTCGAAGGCAAAAGCTTAAGAGCTTGTGCTAGTGAAGTTGGCATTAGTTTGCCTACAAGTTTCAGATGGAGACATAAAATTCTATCAGCTATTCAAGGATTAGAGGGTGGGATTAATTTCTCTGGTATAACAGAAGCTGACGAGCTATTGCTGCAATATTCAGAAAAAGGACGCAGATACAAAAGTTTAGAAGAAAAAGAGAAAGCTATGAATACTGTTCATCCCAATGTAGCTGTATTAGTCATGACAGATAGAGAGGGTAATTTGCTTTTCAAACACACTGGGGAAGATAAAGTTAAAAATAGTCAGCTAAAAGAAGAGCTAAAGCAAAGAGTATCAGAAAAAAATTTGATATGTTTTAAGCCAAATGATGAGTTCGAGCAAGCAGTGAAAGAATCACCAAGTAAAAAGGTATTAGTACCTCGTAAGATAAAAGGATTAGCTGTTTATAGCGTAAATGTAGCAG
>JAPXMM010000119.1:0-7677 GCA_033809015.1 Bacteroidales bacterium | reverse complement strand
TGTTGGGACTTCATGATTGCAAAATTAATAAAAATATTGACAGAAAAAAATTATGTTTACAAAATATTTTATAGTTGTTATAAATTTAAAAAATAATTAAATATATCTATTTTAAAAACTATATAATAAATGAGAAATAACCTGTCCACAACTATTTTTTTAAAATAAACTATATTTTCCTTATTTATGAGTTATCGAATCGCCCTTCACATTACATTTTAATCTCATTCGATTATCTCATCTTGATTATATAATTCACTTGATTTAACTTCTGTTTCTGGTTGAGAAAACACTTTTTTATTGAAAAATATCATTATTAAAACACCAGTAGTGATGCAAGTATCTGCAATGTTAAAAATTGGTTGAAAAAAAATAAATTGTCTACCACCCCATATGGGCAACCATTCTGGCAAAGTGGTATTAATTATCGGAAAATAAAGCATATCTACGACCCTTCCTTGCATGAAAGGAGCATAACCTTGGCCAAAAGGCACAAAATGTGCTGGCTGCATATCGAAGCCGTACACACCGCTTTCACTAAATATCAAACCATAAAACATACTATCAATAATATTACCTACAGCACCTGCAAAAATAAATGCTAAGGAATAATAAAATAATTTATGATGGTTTTTATTAAAACTTTTTATGAGATACCATAAAATTACAGCTGCAGCAGCAAGACGAAAAATCGTTAAAATATATTTACCAATAACTCCGCCCCATTGCATCCCATAAGCCATTCCAGCATTTTCGACAAAATACAAACAAAACCAATTTCCAATTAAGCAAACTTTTTCACCTAATAAAAAATTTGTTTTTATATAAATTTTTAATATTTGATCGATAAGTAATAAAATAATTATGAAAAAAGTTACCTTAAGCTTTAATGATTTTTTATTATCATTCATAGTTAAAACTTTGTGTTAGTACAAAAAATAACAAAAAATTAATCTTCTAATTCTTCATCATTTAAATTTTCTTCTTCATTAACAGGAATCACTCCTTTTTGCATTTTAAGTTTAGCCTCAATGCTGAGAGTAGCATGTGGTACCGCTCTTAGTCTATCTTTTTCTATGAGCTTACCAGTTACACGGCAAATACCATAGGTTTTATTTTCTATTCTAACTAAAGCTAGCTCTAGATCACGAATAAATCTTTCTAATCTAGCAATTAATCTGGCATTTTCTTCTTTTATCAGGTTTTCTTTACCATCATCTTGCAGTCTATAAGTCAAATTAGTATCTACCTCACCGTCGCTATGCATACTTTCGCGTAAAATTTCTAAATCAGTTTTAGCTTTATCTAATTTTTTTAAAATGATTTGCTTAAACTCTTCTAGCTCTTCATCACTATAACGTGTTTTTTCTTCTTTATTATCTACTGCCATAATCAATAATTTTTATTAAATTTTTTCTATATGTACTAAAACAGGAATATCATCTTCTACTGTTATAGTATCTATTTCTAATCCATCTAAGGAAACATTTTTTAGCTCTTCGGCTAAAATTTCATTGCAAACATACGAATAATTTTCTAATATACTTTTATTCACAAAATCATCTTCAGAATTAAAATTAACTTTGATTTTATCAGTTACATCAAAATTTTTTTCTTTTCTTAAATTTTGAATTCTATTCACAAAATCTCTTGCTATGCCTTCCTGCCGTAGCTCATCATTAATAGTAATATCTAGGGCTACAGTGAAATTATTTTCATGAGAAACAAGCCATCCTGGTATATCGTCTGTGATAATCTCTATCTCTTCTAATAATATCACTATATCGCCTTCTGAAGTTTTGATAGTTGCTTTTTTATTTTTTTCTATTTCATTAATCATAGCATTGTCCCAATTTTGAATAATATTAGAAATTTCTTTCATCATTTTACCATATTTAGGACCAAGTAATTTGAAATTTGGTTTAGCTTTTTTAACTAAAAAATCGTTTTGCAGGCTTATAAATTCTAACTCTTTAATATTAGTTTCGTGCAAGATGAGATTTTTCACTAGTGATAACTGCTGAATTGTATAATCATCAGCTGGGATAATAGCTTTAGATAACGGCTGTCTAACTCTAATTTTTGCTTTTTTTCTCAGAGATAATATCATAGAACTAATATCTTGAGCCCATTCCATTCTCTCTTCTAATTGTTTATCGATAATAGATTCATCATATTGAGGAAAATCTAATAAATGAACGCTTTCTTGCGGTCTTTTATTCGTAACAGAATTTAAATCTTTATAAAGTCTATCAGCATAGAAAGGTGCAATAGGTGATAGCAAAGTAGCTATAGTTTCTAAACAATTATATAATGTTTGATAAGCAGAAATTTTGTCTTGAGAGTATTCACCTTTCCAAAATCTACGACGCGAGAGACGTACATACCAATTGCTCAAGTAATTAACTGTAAATTGCTCAATTAATCTACCAGCTTTTGTTGGTTCATAATCTTCATAAGCATCTTCTACATTTTTGATCAAAGTATTAAGTTCAGATAAGATCCATTTGTCTAGTTCTAATCTATCATTAATAAGTATTTCTGGTTCTGAGTAAGTAAATCCATCTATATTAGCATATAAAGCAAAAAATGAATAAGTATTATATAAAGTACCAAAAAACCTTCTAACAACTTCGCTAACACCCTCGATATCAAACTTTAGACTATCCCAAGGTTGAGAATTAGTAATAATATAAAAACGTAAAGCATCTGCTCCATAATTGTTAATAACCTCAAAAGGATCTACAACATTGCCAAGGCGTTTAGACATTTTAGAGCCATTTTTATCTAGCACCAACCCATTAGCAATTACATTTTTATAAGCTACACTATCAAAAAGCATAGTGGCTAAAGCATGTAGAGTATAAAACCACCCACGAGTTTGATCTACTCCCTCAGCTATGAAATCTGCAGGGAAATTATTTTTAAAATTATCCTCATTCTCAAAAGGATAATGTAACTGAGCATATGGCATAGAACCACTATCAAACCAAACATCTATAACATCAGGTTCACGATACATAGGTTTACCAGATGGTGAAACTAAAACTATTTCATCTACATAAGGACGATGCAAATCAATTTTACTATAATTATCATCAGAGCTATCACCAGGTATAAAGTCTTTAAAGGGATTTTCTTTCATAAATCCATTAGCTATACTTTTATCTATCTCATTTTTTAATTCTTCAATAGATCCGATGCAAATTTCTTCAGTTTTATCGATAGTTCTCCAAATAGGTAGAGGTGTTCCCCAAAATCGTGAACGGCTAAGATTCCAGTCTACCATATTTTCTAGCCAATTGCCAAAACGACCACTTCCAGTAAATTCTGGTTTCCAATTAATAGTTTTATTCTGTTCTATCATTTTATCTTTGAAAGCAGTAGTCTTGATAAACCAAGAATCTAATGGATAATAAATTATCGGTTTATCTGTACGCCAGCAATGTGGATAGCTATGTTCGATTTTTTCTGTTGCAAAAGCTTTATTTTCACGTTTTAGTTTAGTAATTATCCCTATATCTACATTAAGTTCTTTTTCTTTTTCTGGAGAATAATCAGCATAATATTGTGGTTTTACAAATTTACCAGCAAATTCACCCATTTCTTCAGTAAATTTTCCTTGTTTATCTACTAAAGTCAGAGCTCCAATATTATATATTTTATCCATTCTGAAATCATCAGCACCGAAACTAGGAGCTATATGTACTATACCTGTACCTTCATCAGTAGATACGAAATCACCAATAATCACTATAAAAGGATCTCCTCTGTCTGGTTTAGCATAAGGTAATAACTGCTCATATCTAATATTAGCTAACTTAGCACCTTTAAAAGTTCTTATGATTTTATAAGGAATAATATTTTTAGCTGGATCAAAAGCTTCGAAAGCTAGATTTTCATGTTCGGGGTTAAACCATCTATTGAGCACATTTTTAGCTAAAATTACTGTTTCTTTTATGCCAGTATATTTATTAATAGTAGCTACCTCTACATAATCTATATCCTCACCTACAGCTAATGCAGTGTTAGAAGGTAAAGTCCACGGAGTAGTAGTCCAAGCTAATAAATAAACATCACCATCAGCACCATCGAATAAGAATTCTGAATTTTTATTTTTAATAACTTCAAACTGTGCAACAACAGTATTATCTTTGAGTAAAGTATAGCAACCAGGTTGATTAAGCTCATGAGAACTCAACCCTGTACCTGCAGCTGGAGAATATGGCTGAATAGTAAAACCTTTATACAATAAACCTTTTTGATAAAGTTGCTTTAAAAGATACCAAAGTGTTTCTATATATTTATTATCAAAAGTGATGTAGGGATGATCTAAATCTATCCAATAGCCCATTATTTGAGTGAGCTCCTCCCACTTATCTTTATACTTCATCACTTCAGTTCTACACTGTTTATTAAAATCGGCAATACTTATTTTTTTACCAATATCTTCTTTATTTATACCTAATTTAGATTCTACAGCAAGCTCTACAGGTAAGCCATGAGTATCCCAGCCAGCTTTTCTATTTACCTGGTATCCTTTTAATGTTTTATATCGACAAAACAGATCTTTTATAGTTCTAGACATCACATGATGTATTCCTGGCAAACCATTAGCACTAGGAGGACCTTCATAAAAAATAAATCGTGGATGCCCGTTCCTATTTTCTATACTTTTATTAAACAAATTATTATCCTGCCAATATTTTAATTCCTCATTGGCTATTGTAGGTAAATCTAGTTTCTTATACTCTTTATATTTTTTCATAAAATATAATTAATTTTGCAAAATTACAATAAAAATTAAAAATATTTAACAATAGGAAATTAAATCAATTTTTTAAAATTTAAAAAAATAATGTCAAAAAATAAATTTTACGTAGTATGGAATGGTAGAGAACAAGGAATATTTGAAAGTTGGGAAGAATGTAAAAAGCAAATAGATGGATTTGCTGGAGCTAAATATAAAGGTTTCACTACATACGAGCAGGCATTATTAGCATTTCAATCTTCTCCATCTAATACAAATGTTGTTAATCCAATTATCGAAAAAATACAAAATAAATTTCCACCTAATAGCATAGCTGTAGATGCAGCAGTAAATATGAAAAATGGAATAATGGAGTATAGAGGCATTCATTTATCCTCTATGCAATTAATATTTCATGTTGGTCCACTAGACTATGGATTGAAAAGTAATAATATTGCTGAGTTCCTGGCAATAATTCATGGATTGCAATGGTTATGGCAATATGATATTAATGCTCCTGTATATTCTGACTCATATACAGCTATCACTTGGGTGAAAAACAATAAAATAAATTCAAAAGTACTAGAGAATAATCCAGTTCCACAAATAATAGATAGAATAGAAACAGCATTAAAATGGCTAAAAGAACATCCAAAACATGCTGAAGTGAGAAAATGGAATACAAAAGAATGGGGAGAGATACCTGCAGATTTCAATAGAAAATAAAATTTATTTAATTATGCACTTAAGTAATAATTAATTTATTAAGGGAAATGTGAAAAAAGTGCTTGTATTTTTTATGAATACAATTTAATGTTTTAAATATTTTTTAAAATATTTTTTAGTAAAATCAGGGAAATTTTTTGAAAAAAAATTATTGAAAATCGGACGTAGAATATTATGATAACTTAAAAAATGTCTCCTACATATCTGCCATTAAGCAGTTTAAGCAATCATATATTTTTATGTTTAAGATAAGTAATGATATTTAATTACTAAGATTTATATATTTTAAATCAATATGAATATGGATTTTATAGAATAATTATTTAAAAATTAAATTTTTAATCATTTTTTTATAATTTATAATTAGAAAAGTATATATAGTAATTTATTTAACTTATTATATCATAGATTATTTTAAACATTTATAAAACAAGTCTCCGTTGGGGAAATGATTCAAGCAAAAAATTATTATCTAAACAACTATTTCAAAATTTATAAATGAATTCAGATATCATATTATAAAATTTAATCTTATTTTTGCTAAAAAAATATGTACGATTTAATAATTATAGGTAGTGGACCTGGTGGCTATGTATCAGCTATCAGAGCTTCGCAGTTAGGTATGCAGACATTAGTAATAGAAAAAGAAAATTTAGGTGGTACATGCCTTAATTGGGGTTGTATTCCTACAAAAGCATTACTTAAATCAGCTCATCTATATCAAGAAATATTATCAGCAAATAATTATGGAATAATACAAAAAGAACCTCCACAAATAGACATGCCATCAATAGTAAAAAGAAGTAGAGATGTGGCTACTATGATGAATAAATCTATAGAATTCCTTTTTAATAAAAATAAAGTTTCTCTTGTCCGTGGTACTGCAAAATTAATTCCTGATCACAAAGTAGAAGTAAAAGATTTGGAAGGTAATACCTCAATCTATGAAGCTAATAATATTATCATTGCTACTGGTAGCAGAGCCAGACAAATACCATCTTTACCAATAGATGGCAAATACATTATTACATATAAAGAAGCTTTAATATTAAATAAATTACCTAAAAACATGGTAATAGTCGGTAGTGGTGCTATAGGTATGGAATTCGCAGATTTCTACTCCTCACTAGGTGTAAACGTAACACTCATTGAATACCTTGATAGGATTTTACCACTAGAAGATGAAGAAGTGAGTAAAACGATGGAACGCATTTTCAGAAAGAAAAAAATCAACGTTATGACGACTGCTGAAGTCATAAATAGCGAAATTAAAAATAACCTCGTAAATCTCACAGTGCAATCTCCTAAAGGTACAATAAACATTGAATCAGAAATAGTACTTAGTGCTATAGGTATACAAGCTAACATCGAAAATATAGGATTAGAAGAAGTAGGAATAAAAACAAATAAAGGGAAAATAGAAATTAATGAAAACTACCAAACAAATGTAGAAGGATATTATGCTATAGGAGATGTCATCAATACACCAGCATTAGCACATATAGCTTCAAAAGAAGCTATAATATGTGCAGAAAAAATCGCAGGGCCCTCACCTAAAACTATAGATTATCAATATTTTCCGTCTTGTATATATACAAATCCTGAAATCGCTAGTTTTGGACTAAAAGAACAAGAAGCTATCAACAAGGGTCATAAAATAAAAGTTGGCAAATTTCCATTTATAGCAAATGGCAAAGCAAAAGCTAATGGACAAACTGATGGATTAGTTAAATTAATATTCGATCAAGATAATGACAAATTAATAGGAGCACATTTAATAGGAGAAAATGTAACAGAAATGCTTTCTGGATTAGTAGTTAGCCATAATTTAGGAGCTACAGCTACAGATATTATCGAATCAATACATCCTCACCCTACACTTTCAGAAAGTATTATGGAAGCTGCAGCAAGCAGCCATAATGAGGCTATACATATATAATAGGGAATTTTAAAAAGGTTATTTACTAAAGCCATCAAATAATTTGTTAAAACAAATTATTTGATGGCTTTTTAAAAATGGAAATAACTTATATTTATGTTTAAATTAATTAATGATATTAATATCATATAAAATTTATTATATATATTTGCCAAAAAATCAATATTTATGAAAACTTTAGTAGATAACATTAATCAGCATCTGGCTATGAGTAAGGAAGACTCCAAAGCCTTTTTTGATAATCTCTATGATTTCCTACTTC
>JAPXMM010000118.1:0-7744 GCA_033809015.1 Bacteroidales bacterium | reverse complement strand
TATTATCTGTATATGAAGATGTATATCCAATCTTAGCACTACTAGCACCACCTGTATTTTGTACATGTAGATTATAGCTAGGACTCGTAGTGCCTATTCCCAGTCTACTATTAGTATTATCCCAATAAAGATTAGCATTAGAGCTAAGAGTATTAGTTCCAGACCAAAAAGCTACGCGTGTAGCTGCACCGCTACCATCTAATCCTGTCGTAGCTAATCTAACCCAATTAGGTGAAGATGAGGTACCTGCATTATAATAATATCCAGGTGTATTATCAGTTTGATAAATTAATAAACTTGTTGCTGGCGATGATATTGCATTTCTCTGTGCTAAAGTCAAACGTGGTATCAATAAGCCCTTATTATTAAAACGCATCTCTACGCCTGCGGATACATCTGGATCGAATGTGTCTGGTCCGATACCAAGATTTTGTGCTTTTAAAATATTTTCTATTAATAATGAGATTAACATGATCAAAATAATTACTAATTTTTTCATAATTTTGATTTTTTATATTTTCTTTAAAATTAGAAATTTATTTTAATATATATGTAATTTAATTTAAAATAATGCTAAAATCATTTTATATTACTATTAAATATAATTTTTTATTGAAATAGGCGTTTAGATAATAAATATAGTTTAATATAATTATTTGTGTGCATTTGTGGAAAATAATTTTAAGTTTAACATAGTTTAAAACATTTTACTTAAACCCCTTAAACTTTTAAACTCATCAACTTATAAACTCCTCAATTAATCAACTAATAAAACTTTTTAATTTCAAAAATAAAATATTGATAAATATCAATAAAAATATTAGATTAAATCAATATTGTTTTTATTTAATTATTTGAACTAGTATCAATAATTATTTATAACTTAGCAAAAAAAATATGGATACAACAGAAATTAAATGGTCAGAGTTACCATTTGGTTATTTTAAAACTGATTATAACATTAGGGCTTATTACAAAAATGAGCAATGGACACCTATTGAGGTCAGTGATTCAGAATATTTTCCTATTCATATAGCAGCTACAAGTTTGCACTATGGACAGGAAATTTTTGAAGGACTAAAAGCTTATAGAGGTAAAGATGGTAAAATAAGGTTATTCCGTTGGGATGAGAATGCTAAACGTTTCAGGTATAGTGCAGAAGGATTAGTAATGGCACAAGTACCTGAGGAATTATTTTTCCAAGCAATCAAAGAAGCTGTTTTAAGGAATGAAAAATATGTACCTCCTTATGGTACTGGAGCGACTTTATATATTAGACCATTAGAGATTGGTATTACTCCAGAGGTAGGCGTTAAACCGTCTAAAGATTATATGTTTATAGTATTAGTATCTCCAGTGGGACCATATTTTAAAACTGGCTTTAAACCTACTAAAATCGCTATTGAGAGAGATTCAGATAGAGCTGCACCTCTTGGAACAGGCACTTTCAAATGTGGCGGCAACTATGCTGCTAGTTTACGTGGTACGCTGAGAGCAGCTAAATTTGGTGCAGGTTCTCCAATGTATTTAGATCCTAAAGAAAAAAAATATATTGATGAAATAGGTGCTGCTAACTTTTTTGGTATAAAAAATAATACATATGTTACACCAGAGAGCACAAGTATTCTGCGTTCAGTTACTAACAAAAGTTTACAGCAATTAGCTAAAGATATGGGGATGAAAGTAGAGATAAGACCTATTCCTTTAGATGAGTTACCAACTTTCGAAGAAGTTGGTGCTTGTGGTACTGCTGCAGTTATCACTCCTATCGGAGAAATAATAGATATGGCATCTGGGGAAACTTATCATTTCTGTCCAGATGGTAAACCAGGTCCAATGACTACTAAACTATATGAAACTCTCACTGGTATTCAGTTTGGAGATATAGCAGATCCACATAATTGGATTACTATTCTTAATGATTAAAAAAATAATTTAGGTAAAATTATAAATCTCTTTGATAAATAATTTTACTAAATTTAGATATTGTGGGGGGCCAAAGTGGTCTCCCACTTTTTTTGTCATAAATGGCAAATATAGCCGATCCACTACCACTCAAGCTCACATATATAGCACTACTATTGTATAATTCATTTATTAACTCTGCTACAAAAGGATATTTTTTTATAAAAATTTCTAAAAAATCATTTGTAAGTAATTCCCTCCATTCATTAATGGTATGATTTTTTACAATAGATGATATATCTTCTCTTTCATTATTAACATTTACCAAATTATATGCTTCAGCAGTAGATACATGTATGGGTTTACCATTATAAATTGGTAAAAATACTGCGATACAATAATCATGTAACGATAAATCTATAAAATTAATAATATCTCCGCGACCTTCAACTATAGATGGTTTGCAATCAATGAAAAAAGCACAATCACTTCCTAAGGCATTAGCATATTGTAAGATTTTATTTTTATCTAATTCTAAATTAAAAAATCTATTAAGAGCCTTAATAGTCGCCATTGCATCACTGGAACCGCCACCTAAACCAGCTTGATAAGGAATATTTTTATTTAGAATGATAGAAATCGGTGGTAAATCAAAATCTTGTTTTAATAAATTATATGCTTTCCAAACTAAATTAGATTCATTTTCTAATTCTGGATGATTAGGGACAGATAATGATGGTGTGGATGATAAAGAAATCTCTATTGTATCATAAAAATTTATTAATGGATAAAATATAGAACAAAGGTCATGATACCCATCTGAGCGTTTATTTAATATAAAAAGCCCCAGATTAATTTTTGCTGGGGCTTTTTCAATGAAAGTATTACTCATCAAAATAATTATTAATCTAAAACATGGAGAGATAAAAGATCATCAAAAGCTCTGATGACACGATCTTTCATAGATTTTTCCCCTTCTCTTAACCATGCTCTAGGATCATAGTATTTTTTATTAGGTTTATCAGGGCCTTCAGGATTGCCTATTTGCCCTTGCAAATAATCTTTATATCTTAAATAATATTTATGAACACCATCCCAAAATGCCCATTGAGTATCAGTATCTATGTTCATTTTTACTACACCATAGCTAACAGCTTCGCGTATTTCTTCTAGAGCAGAACCACTACCACCATGAAAAACAAAACTCACTGGTTTGCTATTAGCAGTAGAGAATTTATTGTGAATGTAATCTTGAGAGTTTTTGAGAATTATAGGTTTCAGGACCACAGAGCCAGGTTTATAAACGCCATGAACATTGCCAAAAGCTGCAGCAATAGTGAAATTAGAACTAATTTTTTTCAATTCTTCATAAGCATAAGCTACATGCTCTGGTTGAGTATAAAGCTTAGGATTGCCAATAGCAGAATGATATACGCCGTCTTCTTCGCCACCTGTTACTCCGAGCTCTATTTCCAGAAACATACCAATTTTACTCATACGCTCTAGAAATGTTTTAGAAATTTTAATATTTTCTTCTAAAGATTCTTCACTTAGATCAAGCATATGCGAAGAAAATAATGGTTTGCCATGCTCTGCGAAAAATTTCTCACCAGCTTTTAACATACCATCTACCCAAGGTAATAATTTTTTCTGAGCATGATCTGAATGTATTACTACTGGTACACCGTAATATTCAGCTACCTTATGAATATGCAAAGCACCAGAAACCGCACCAATAATAGCAGCCTCATAATTGTCATTTGGCAAACTTTTGCCAGCGATAAATTGTGCTCCACCACTAGAAAATTGAATAATGACAGGAGAATGAGCCTCTCTAGCAGCCTCTAAAACAGCATTGATAGAATTAGTACCTACTACATTAACAGCTGGGATCGCATAACCACGCTCTTTAGCATCCGCATATAAAGCTTCTAAATCTTTACCCCATACTATACCTGGTTTTAATATTTCTTTTATACTCATATTATTAATTTTTTTTGGTTTTGACAAAATTAATAAAACTTTAGATTATTTGCAAATAAAAATGATGTGAGAAGAAGGAAAATGTTATAATCAATAGATAAAATTAATATAAATCAATGAGTCAGAAATTTATAGAATACTTAAGGTTAAACAATATTAAATTCTTTTAAAATCTAACATTTTATTAGCATTTTATTAATCGATTATTTTCCCTTTGCTTAGATAAAATTTTATTTATCAATTTAAAGGAAATGTTACCGTAAATGTTGTTCCTTTGCCTTTTTCACTTTCAAAATCTATAGTGCCATTTAAAAGGGTTACAAATTCTTTGACTAGTAAAAGGCCTAATCCAGAACCTCTCTCATGATTAGTGCCATTTTGTACTACTTTTTCACCTATTTTAAATATTTTTTGTTTTATATCATCAGACATACCTATTCCAGTATCGCTAACTGAAATTATAAGTTTGTTATTTTCAACTGTGCTTTTTATAGTTACTATACCATTTGCTGGTGTGAATTTTATAGCATTACTAATAAGATTCCTCAATATAGTATTTAGCATATCTATATCAGTTTTAAATATTAGTTCATTTTGTCCTACGAAAACTAGTTTTATCGATTTCTGACTTGCTAATGAAGAAAATAGGTCTTGCATTTGAGATAAAATGTCTTTTAGATTAGCATCTACTATTTTAACGTCGATTCTTCCTGATTGAGATCTCACCCACATCAATAAATTATCTAAAAGTTGGTTAGTATTAGTAACAACTTTTTCTAATTCATCGATAAGTTCATTTCTCTCTTTGGCAGGCATATCATCAAAATCTCTTCTCATAATATGTATGAAACTCATTAAGCTAGCTATGGGATTACGGATATCATGAGCAATAATACTTAAAAATTTATCTTTGGTTTGATTAGCTATTTGTAGTTCTTTTTCATTTTCTTTTAATTTTTCATTAATATTTATCAGCTCTGCATTCATTTCTGCCATTTCTCTAACATATTTGCGATTAGTTTTCATATTCCTATATAGCAAAAGTGCTATCACTAGAGCAAATAGCAAGCTAATAATCAAGAAAAATTGTAATTGTTTATTATTTTTTAATAATTTATTATTTAACTCAATATTTTGTTTAAGAGACATATTTTCATTGATGAGGTAATCATAGTTGCTTTTTACCAATATATCTATAGCTTCTTGGATAAACATTTGATTATATTTATCTTTATAAGCATTATAAGATTTTTGTAAAGTTTCATAAGCATTTTTGTAATTACCTAATTGAGCATATGTTTCAGCAATTATTAAATTAGTTTCTATTTTAGAATCTAAATTATTAAGACTATCTGCATATCTTATAGCTTCTTTAGCGTATTCTAATGCTTTGGCATATTTACCCAATTTGAAATAGCTATCAGCTATATTATTTAGCTCTGCAGAGATACCAGGTTTGTCTTTAACTTTTTTACGATATTCTATAGCTTTTAGATTGTATTCTATAGATTTTTCATATTGTCCTAAAGTATTATATAAATAACCTAAATATGAGTATGACATTCCAATAAGATTGTCATTATTTAATTTTTTTGATCTTTCTAAAATATCTGTCAAAAGATCTTCTGCTTCTTTATATTTATTAATTTCTATAAAATTAAGTGCTAAATTCATATAACATCGTAATAACTGCTCTGTGCTATTAATCCTATATGCTAACTCTATAGCAGACTGCACAGCATCTATACTCTCATTGTACAAGTTCATCCTAAAATATGCAGAGCCTAATAATCTATAAAATTCTATTAATAAACTATCATTTTTAAATCCTGGTATATATTTTTTAGCCTCTATGAAATTATTTAATATTATAGAATTTAAATTTATATTATTAGCAATAATGCTCTGGTAATAGAGAGAATACACTATCCCATTTGTATCTTTCAAAGAATTGAATAATTTATATGAAGAAGCAAAATGCTTTAAAGCTTGTAAATTATTAAAGTATAAATAATTCATATATCCTCTAGCAAATTCTAGTTTTGCAGAAAATGTTAAATCGTTTTGGAATAATATTTGGCTTTCTAATAAATCAAAATAGCTATTTATCGCATTTGTATCATCTATTGTATTTAATTTATCAATTATTACAGCTAAAGAAAAATTATTTGAATTTATAAATAACTCATAATCTTTTATTTGTTTATTATCAGCTAATAATTTAATATTAATTGTTGATAATATTAAGTAGATAATAAGTATTATCCTTCTCATTAGATAAAATATTTTTACAAAAATAGTATTTTTTTATATAAAATAAAAACATGTTATTTTTTATATGATAAATATCATACTACATGTAAATTATAGATATACAATTAATTACAAATTTAATTAGAATTATTCTAATTAATTAATTATTCTAATTTAAAAAATAATATTAATTTTGCAACATAAAATTAACAATAAATGGATATATTGAATATTTTAAAAAATCACAAGATTAAAGCTACGATACAAAGAATAAAAGTATTAGAATATCTGATGAATTCTACAATACATCCAAGTGCTGAAGATATTTATTTACATCTAAAAAGTGAATTACCCGTTATATCATTATCTTCTATATATAATATTTTAATAGAATTTGAGAAAAAAAATATTGTAAATAAATTAATGACAGATAGTAATGTGATTAGGTATGATCTTATAAAAGAGAAACATTTTCATCTATATTATCCCGATGGCAGTATAGAGGATTTAGAAGATAAAGATTTAGATAAGCTACTGACTGAATATTTCAAAAATAAATACCCACAAATAGCTAATAGTGGTGAAATAGATGTTATAATAAATTTAAAAAGTAAAAAACAACCCACAAAAAAATAAAAATATGGAAACAGGAAAAATTCCCTTATTAGGCGACCCATTACCACAAATGAAAGTATTAACTACTCACGGTCCCAAAACAATACCAGATGATTACAAAGGTAAATGGTTAGTATTATTCAGCCATCCAGGTGATTTCACGCCGGTATGTACAACTGAGTTTTATGCTTTTGCTAAAAGAAATGAAGAATTCAAAAGTTTAAATGCAGAATTGCTAGGGCTCAGTGTAGATCAAGTATTTGCACACATTAAATGGGTAGAATGGATTAAAGAAAATTTACATGTAGAAGTACCTTTTCCTATAATAGCAGATTCACTAGGAACAGTAGCTAATACATTAGGAATGATACATCCTAGTAAAGGTTCAGAAACTACCAGAGCAGTCTTTATAATTGATCCTAACGGAATAATACGCATAATGCTTTATTATCCACAAGAAATTGGCAGAAATGTAGATGAAATTTTAAGATCACTCAGAGCACTACAAATGAATGATAAATATAAAGTATCACTACCTCACAACTGGCCAAATAATGAACTAATAGGAGATAAAGGCATAGTGCCACCACCTAAAAATATTGCAGAAATAGAACAACGTAAAAAAGATTACGAAGGATACGATTGGTGGTTTACTTATAAAGAACTTAAATAAATTAAAATTAGTAATAAAAAAATAGGGATTCAAATGAATCCCTATTTTTTATTTTCAGTTATTTGGTAGGCAAATAAAAGAATAATTAATACTAAAGAAATGTGGGTAAAAAGGAGTATAGAAGTTGTTGAAAACAATTTCTATACATTAAATTAAAAACTATTGTTCTAATATATAAAGTTTAATTATTAAAAATAAGTAGTATATTTGCAAAAAGTATATAATTATGAATAACCTTTTAGAAAATCCAACAGAATTATTCACCCTTACTAAAGAAGGTACACGTGAGTTCTACGACAATCTCTATAATGAAAT
>JAPXMM010000117.1:0-7994 GCA_033809015.1 Bacteroidales bacterium | reverse complement strand
AGCAAATACCTACATTTTTGGCACATTCTCTCAATGTCATTCCTGCTGACATACATTTTATGTATTCTAACATTTTATCTTTGTGGTGAATACCATACATAAAGGTGCCAGTGGTTACTCTGAATTGTCTATTACAATTTTTACACATGTAGTTTTGTACTCCATTTTGTAAGCCATTTTTTATCACATGACTGCTATTGCAGTCTGGACAAAGTATACCTGTAGACATGGCTTTCAGCTCTTGATAATCGACTACATCTTTGCCTTCATTGATCAATTTATTATATAAATTGTCATAGTATTTGCGAGTCTCTTCTTTAGTGAGAGCAAAGACATCTGTTGAATCTTCAAAAATCTTTTCCATAATTATGAAATTTTTGCAAATATAAACTTTTTAAATCATATATCATATGTATTTCATAAAAATTTACTTTCGATTACCCCCTTTATCATAAGTTTTACCCTCTATTTAATCATTTTATCTAAATTTTTATTTCTTGTATTAATAATTTTTATATATTTGTAAATATTTTTTATAATATGAAAATAAGTTTTTTTAGGATTGTAGTAATTATCATATTTCTTACTTTTAATTTAAAATCATTCAGCCAAATATCTATCCATCAAGAGCAACTGAATTATTTTAATAGTACTGGCTTGTCTGCTGATGATTATCAAGAATATAATTCTATTCATAGAGCTAATATACAGCACACACCTAAAAGTAATTGTTCGTTAAATAAAATAGTTTATGGATGGCATCCATATTGGCAAAATGGCCTACAAGCCAATTATGATTGGGATCTTTTAAGTCATTTTGCATATTTTGCATATGAGGTAGATGCTAATACGGGTAATGCTGTATCTACACACAGTTTTAGTACTATACAATCAGTTACAGATGCACTAAATGCAGGTGTAAAAGTTCATTTATGTGCTACACTTTTTAATAGTAGTAATCATAGCACATTTCTAAATAACATTGCTGCTCAGAGAAATTTTATGCATCAGATTGTAACGCTTGTTATTAATAGAGGAGCTAATGGTGTAAATATTGATTTCGAAGGAATGAACTCCACTCACAAAACAGCTTTTGCTAGTTTTATGAATGAGCTAGCAGATACTTTTCATACACGTATACCAGGTTCTGAGGTTACTATAGCTATTAATGCAGTGGAGTGGAGCGATATATTCGACATTAATGCGATGAAAGATAAAGTAGATTACTTTATAATTATGGGATACGATTATTATTATGGTGGCAGCACTACAGCAGGTCCCACTGATCCTTTATATAATTTTGTTACTTCATATAATTATACTCTTTCTAAATCAGTGAATTATTATTTAAATAAGGGTTGTCCGGCTAATAAATTAATACTTGCTTTACCATATTATGGTAGAGAGTATGGAACGGTATCTAACACTATTCCTTCATCTGTTAATAATCCACCTAATTGTGTTTCACGTACTTACAAGTTTGTTAGAGACAACTCTACTGGTTATTATACACAGTCGAATAGAGTTTGGGACAGAGCATCTTTCACACCTGCTTATGTTTTTAATAATGGTACAGAATGGCGCCAATGCTTCATAGATGATAAATACAGTATGGGACGACGTATGGATTTGATAAATAAAAGAAATCTCGCTGGCATGGGCATATGGGCTTTAGGTAATGATGATGGATATACAGATTATTGGGATAATATAACTGAACATTTTACTACTTGTTCGATGAATCCATGCATTGATAGTTTATTCGATATGGGTGGACCTCTTAGAAATTATTATGATAATGAAGATTATACATATACTATTGCACCTCCTAATAGTCAGTCTATAACTATAAATTTCAGTCAATTTAATCTAGAAAATAGTAATGATATTCTATATCTCTATGACGGTAGCTCAACTGCTGCACCACTGATAGGATCTTTTACAGGATCTACTAATCCAGGTACTCTAGTGGCTAATTCTGGAGCATTTACATTAAAATTTCATTCTAATGCATCTATAAATAATTCAGGGTTTATTCTTTCATATCAATGTGAACAAGCTCCTATTGATACTATCTCACCTGTTACACTTATAGATTCTATAACTAATTGGCAAACACAAGATTTCTTGGTTACTTTTCATGATTCTGATGATATCAGTGGTATACAAAAAGCTTATTATCAAGTGATAGAATATGATGGTATAGATTGGGGAGCTAATGAGAATAGGGGTTTTTTGGCAGATAATTTTGATGCTCCATCAATAAATAGTCGATGGAATATAATCTCTGGTAATTGGATACAGCAAAATGGTTATTTGATGCAAATAGACTCAACAATTAATAATACACATATTAATACATACTTAAATCAAGAACTTTCAAATAGTTATTTATATGAATTCGAAGTTAAAATATTAGGAAATATTACAACAAATAAGCGTATTGGACTTTATTTTTTCTCTTCTGATTCTGTTTTAGAAAATAGAGGTAATGGATATTTTATTTGGTTTAGATTAGAAACTAAAAAACTTGAATTTTATAAAGTAACGAACAATGTATTCACTAAAGTACATGAGACTGATTGCCAATTATATTTAAACACATGGTACAATATAAAAGTAATATTTGATAGAATAGACGGCAGAATATGGGTTTATGTAAATAATTTATTAAAAGGAAAGTGGGTAGATAGTATACCCTATAATAATAATGGTCGTTTTGTATCTTTTAGAACTGGCAATTGTAGTGCACAATTTAACCAAATAAAAATTTATCGATCTCGTTATCAGAATGCTACCTATATGATAGGCGTAGGTAATAATAACACAAAAGATTTGAGATATGAAAGCATTAATCCTTCTTTGCCAGCTGGTAAGATAAAGAGTATAGTGCAGGATAGTGCTGATAATCTATCTAATATAGCTATGCTTGATGTTTTTGTAGATTACACTACACCTATACCTCCTTCATTTGTATGGGATGGAATAGGACAAGATTATGATACCATTTTTATGCTACCAATGTCTGCACAATGGGGGCAAGCTAATGATCCTAATAGTGGTATAAGTAATTATGAAGTCTGCATAGGCACTATGCCTGGATATGACAACATTTTACCTTGGACAAACGTAGGGAATATTAATTTCTATTCATTTAATCCTACTGGTTTATTAAATTACAATTATTATTATATTACAGTGAAATCTATTAATAATGCTGGTTTATCTATTAATACATTTAGCGATGGATTCATTTATCTTGATCCCGATAATATAAATGAGTTTGATCCACAAATAAATATTTATCCTAATCCTGCAACTGATTTTCTTTATATTAAATTTGATAATAATATTAATATTATTGCAATTTTTGATTTATTAGGTAATAAAATTAATGCTCAGCTGACTCATGTAAGTGATTATATCGTAATACCAATAAGCGAACTACAACCTGGTATTTATATTTTACAATTATATATAGATAATAAAGTATATCATTATTTATGGGAGAAACTTTAGTATACATAGACACACATTCTCATCTTTATTTAGAAGATTTCGATAATGATAGATCAGAAGTATTAGATAGAGCTATCCAAAATAGTGTAAATACTATTATTTTGCCTGCTATAGATAGTAAAAACTACGATGCTATGTGGCAATGCTATAATATGAATACAGCCTTACAACGTATGATGATAGGAGTTCATCCAGAGAGTGTGAATGAAAATTATCATGAGGAGCTAATTTTTATAGAAAATGAATTAAAACATAATCATAAATCTTATGTAGGAATAGGTGAAATAGGAATAGATTTATATTGGGATGCTACATATTTAGAAGAGCAAAAAATAGTTTTGCAGCAGCAATTGCAATGGTCTATTGATTATAATTTGCCTGTATGTATACATCAACGTAATTCATTAGATGTGATATTGGATATTTTAGATGATTTCTCTGGAGATTTGCGTGGAGTTTTTCATTGTTTCACTGGATCTATTGACGAGGCTATGCAGATAGTAAAACGAGGTTTTTATTTAGGTATAGGTGGTGTAGTAACTTTCAAAAATAGTAATTTAGTTGAAACTATTAAAAATGTTGGATTAAATTATTTGATTTTAGAAACTGATGCACCATATTTGACTCCTGATCCATATAGAGGCAAAAGGAATGAAAGCTCATATATTCCTATTATAGCTAATAAAATTGCTGATATATTAGCTGTGAATGTAGATATAGTATCTGCTAAAACTACAGCAAATGCTAAAAAATTATTTTCTTTGTAAAAAAATTATAAAAATATGAATGATAAAAGAAGAAAAGTATTATTAATATATACAGGAGGTACTATAGGGATGGTATATGATAAAAAATTAAAAACCTTGGTACCGATTAATTTTGATCAGTTAAATGATTATATTTCTTATTTAGATCGTATGTCCATAGATATCTCACATGTTTCATTTGAAACTCCTATAGACTCTTCCAATATTTTACCCAAGCACTGGATAGAATTAGCTGAAATTATTGAACAAAATTATAATTTATTTGATGGTTTTGTGATCTTGCATGGCACAGATACTATGGCTTACACTGCATCCGCTCTCAGTTTTTTATTAGAAAATCTTAATAAACCAATTATCATGACAGGTTCTCAATTGCCTTTGGATATGATAAGGACTGATGGCAGAGAAAACTTGATAGCTTCTTTAGAGATAGCTTCTGCATATGAGAATAACAAACCTATAGTTCCTGAGGTAGCCATTTATTTCGAGAATAAACTTTTTAGAGGCAATAGAACGTCAAAGTTTAATGCTGAGAATTTCGATGCTTTCTATAGTGGTAACTACCCCGTATTAGCTCAAGTAGGAGTACATATCAGATATTATCCAGAGTATATCAATAAGCCCAATAATAAACAACTAAAGGTTTACAAAAATTTTGATAATTCTGTGGGGTTAGTAAAAATTTATCCAGGTATGCCAATAAAAAATCTGAGCGATATATTGTGTGATAATGATTTACAGATTATTATTTTAGAAACTTTTGGCTCTGGTAATGCACCAACCTATGATGATTTTTTACAAACTATAAAAACTGCAATAGAAAATGAAAAAATAATACTAAATATTACTCAATGCAAAGCTGGTAGAGTAGAGCTGGGCAGATACGAAACCTCTCTTAGTTTAGAAAATATCGGAGTCATTTCAGGTAATGATATTACTACTGAGTCTGCTATTACTAAATCAATGTTTTTATTAGGAAATATCAAAGATAAAAACAAAATTAAAGAATTACTACAAACTCCTTTACGTGGAGAAATGAGCGAATTTAACTAATTAATTATCATAAAAAATGCTACTATAAAGCTAGTTTTATAAAAAATTAAAATTTTTAAAGTAAATCAAATTACATTTGTAAGAAAATTAACTACTCTTTTTACATTATCATTATAAAATTAGTTATTACTAAAACCCCGTATTCTATATAAAAAAATTTTTTAATTTTGAAAGATTTTTTGAAAATTAATATGAAAAATAATTTTTATTTCTTGTTTTTTTGTTTGTTAATATTATCTGGTTGTCAGCGAGTAGAAAAATTGTATTATCCAGATGGATCTTTAGCAGCTGAATATTCTGTAAAGAAAGGATTAAAGGATGGTGTAGCATATCAATATGATAAAGCTGGGAATAAAATTGCTGAAATGAATTACTCTCAAAACAAGCTAAATGGCGACTATAAAGAATATTATCCCGACGGTAGTATAAAATCTATTATTAAATATAAAAATAATAAAAAAAATGGTAATGCTATTTATTATGACATTCAAGGTAATATCATCGAGGAGTTAATATATGAGAATAACACTTTGAATGGTATTTATAGAGAATATTATTCGAATAATATGATTAAAAGAGAAGGATATTATAAAAAAGGAAACTTTGATGGTACTTGGCAGTATTATAATGAAAATGGATTTTTAGTTGGTGTAGGGCAGTTTGATAATGGTAAAGGTTTTTTACAAACTTATTATCCTTATTCTGATAAAATACATTCTATTACAAATTTTGAAAATAACCAAAAAAATGGGCTAGAAATTGTTTTGTCTACTGGAGGAGATACTATCGAAAAAAATTATTATAAAAATGATGTAAAAATCCAATAAAAAGAGGCAGCAATTTGCTGCCTCTTTGGTGAATATTTTATTAGATAAAATCAATTTTTCAGCACTGTAATTGTTCCGTGAAATTCTCTAAGTGTCCCATTACCATAATTTAGCCTTAAAATATAGAAATAGGTGCCTTCAATGACATCTCCATTCCAGTTTCCTTGGTAGTTTTCACTTTCATAGATTTTCTTTCCCCAACGATTATAAATCTTAATTTCACTATTAGGGTAATATTCTAAATTAGTAATTTGAAATTGATCATTAATGCCATCTCCATTTGGTGTGAATACATTTGGAATAGTTATATCGCAAGATTCTACAGTTACTTTTGTACTATCAGTTAGTGTGTCGCAACCAATAATTTTTACTTGAATGACATATATACCAGGAGACATACCAGATAGTGTTTGCATAGTAGATGAGTTACCTGTTGACCAAATGAAATTATATAAATTATTGTAATTTGGTTGTTCGGCATTTAAAATTCTAGCTTGGTGAGCACACATAAATAATGTATCAGGTAACGGAGGTATAGGTTCTGGTATGATTTTGATATGTACTGTATCTTTAGCAGAACACATTTCTGGAGTATCATAAAAAACATTTACACTAATATCATAAACACCAGGTTGAGTCAGATCTATTACTGGTGAGTTTTCACCTGTAGACCATTGATAAGAAAATCCTGGCAAATATGTAGCATCTAAATTTACTGGACCTTCAGTTACGCATTGATCTGGTCCTAAATCTACCATTGCATTAGGAATAAATGTTACTATCATAGTATCACTCTCAGAGCATCCTAATGTATGGGTACTATTATAATTTGTTACTGTAACCGAGTACAAACCATCCATCTCTATATATAATAATGAATCTACTAGACCATTGTTCCATAAATATTCATCATGACCACCACCAGCATTTAAAATTAAAGGCATACCTTCGCAAAGGGTAGTATCTTCTCCTAAATCTATTTCTGGATTAGCAATAACTTCAATAGTAAGTGGATAAGTAGAAGTATAAGTACACCCATATTCATCATATACTGTTATATATGTATTATAAACGCCACTACTGTCAGGGTTAAAAATAGCAGTGCTATCATTAATTGGGTAGAAACTTTGTCCATCCCAATCAATAGAATCAATATCCACAGAATATTGCCAGCCAGCTACCCCCGAGCTACTAGACAAAGTGAGCATCCACTCAAAGACCCAACCATTATCGATACCATAATCATCACATATTTCGATATTCCAAGTACCATTAAGTGGGCAACCTATTAATCCTGACAATGAATTTTCTGGTACTAAGTAATTTGTATGATTTATAGTATCAGTAGCTGGAATAGGTGATGGACCATGTGAATCTAAATAATTTAACCAACCTTGACTTCCTACACCTAGATAGGAATATGTTGGTACTTCTGACCAACAATAAAGCCAAGGTGTACCAGGTGCATTTAAAGGATTATTTGGGTTGCAGTAATCATTACTACTATTTTCTCCAGATGGTTCATATGCTTGTCCTAAAAAATTGCCACCACTATGAATATTATTATCTAATACAACACTTTGCCCATTAGGGCATATTATTCTAAAACCTAAGTCGCCAGCATAAGAATGCTCCATAGAAATACAAATAGACTCTATATCACTGGCTTGTTGTATAGTTGCCCCCGGTGGGAATTGATCAAAAGTAACCGGAGTGCCATAGCATTGTGTAGGACAATTAGGTCCATCAGGTATGAATGTTAATACATCATATACTCCTTGTGCTGTTATGACATTACTAAATGGGGTGACCTCGACCACATTACCAC
>JAPXMM010000116.1:0-8100 GCA_033809015.1 Bacteroidales bacterium | reverse complement strand
AAATTATAAAAATTATGGATTAATTAAAGATTATATAAAAATATATATTAACAAATAAATTATTTATACAAAATTAAAAAAATTTTTAAATATTTGAAAAAATTTTTCTAGCTTTTACTAATCTTAAAAATTAAACAGGAACTACTATATTTTATGTAAGCATGTAGGACGTAGCTTCTTATATTTTTATCTCAATCATTTTAATTTTAGTGTCAAAGTTAGTATTAATCTTGAAATTTGTGATTAAGTAAAAACTATTATTTGAGACATTAATAATATTGTTATTTCCCCAAAAACCTGTCTTATCAAGTAATTTATAGGAAAGTAATTTATTTTCATTTAAGGTAAAAATGATATTAGTATCATCATTCACAATTTTTACAATGCCACAAGCAACAAAAATTTTTTGTGATTGAGAGTAAATAATGTCTTTAATCCAAAAATCACTTTTATACATATAGTGTTCTGGTTCGAAATGATATTTATTAATATTCTTTAATTTTAAATCAAATCCAATAAAATACACCGTTGGAATAGACTTGTCAGAAGAAATGTTGCCAGCAATAATGTATCCATCATAATATTCCATCATTTTCAATGGTAAAAATCTATCTACCGCTTTGATTTGCTGAGATTGTAATATTTTGTAATTGGCATCACATTTAGTCAGTTTCATACAAATACTTTCGCCTTTTGAATTCAAAGAATCGGAAAGGATTAAAAATCCTAAATCGCTAGTTTTTAGTACATCTTCAATAAAATTTCTGATTTTGATAGCTTTTTTAATCAAAACTTTTCCTTGATAATCAATTTTATAAGCAAATAATCCATTTTCTCCGCTTGTTATTACCTCAAAATATTCATTTAACAAAAAAACTTTTGCTATTCCTTCAAACGATTTCTCAAGTTTTACATTCCATATCTCATGGTTACTGAAATCAAAATATCCAACATAGTCTTGCATTTCTTCATCATTTCCAGTAGGAGTTCCACCAATCAGCATTATATGGTCATTCACTATTTTTATATCAGAATAGAAAACTTCGTCTTTAGGGGTAAGTCTAATTTTTGAATCAACTTGATTGTTAGATATAGTATAAATAACTGGGTAATAATTATTTAAGTTTTCATTTTGCACTAGGCAGCCAATATATGTTTTATTATCAAGCTGCACTGTACTAAGCACATTCATTTCATAATAATCATTAATAATCAATTCTTTACTTATCTTAAAATCAGTTTGAGAGCATCCAATTATTGAATTAATTAACAAAATGAAAACCCACATTATTTTTTTCATAATCTTGAATGTTAATTTTTTATTTTAAAAAACAACTTTTAGACTCACATAAATTTTATTTACATAAAATATATTTAAGTAAATACTAAAACAAAAGTAAAAATAATTTTGTACAAAAAAATTAAAAATTGAACCACTTTATCTAATTACGTTCAACTTTTTCGTGATTACTTCGTTGTTATTTTCAACTCTAATAAGATATGTACCATTAGGTATCTGCGAAACATTTAATTTTATGTTATTGTTATTTAATGTTTGTGAAAAAACAACCTGCCCCAACATATTAATAATTGAGATTTTAGAATTTTCAGCATTTTCAATAATAACAATATCAGAAGCAGGATTTGGATAAATATTAAGTTTATTTATATCCTTGTTTTCAACCAAATTGTTTATACTTACAGTTACAAGCCAGTCTTGATTTGTCAAACCATCTTCTGCAATTATATTATAAGTTACAGGATTTGTAAAATCATTTGTAGTAACACCAGATTGCTGTAACACACTACCAATATATGCAGTAGCACCTGGTGAGAGTGTAAAAGTAGCTATAAGTGATGAGAGATCTGTTCCATATTCTACTTCAATATCAACAGTATGATTTATATTATCAATCACAGCATTATCTGTTTGTTGTGGAAAACTATAAGATAATATGTCCGTTTCTGTATTAATGATTAATTTCACTACCCAGTAGTCGAAATTTCCATGATGCCCAGATACATCTCCATTATTGGAATATGTATAACCAGCTATGATAAATCCTTCATCACTTGTCTGTTGAATGGAGCTTGCACAATCAATATTCGACCCTCCGAGGCATTTTTGCCACTGGATATCTCCTGAACTGTCAAGTTTCACTACCCAATAGTCATAATATCCATGATTTCCTGACACATCACCGTCATTGGACTGTGTAACCAGCCATGATAAATCCACTATCACTCGTTTGCTGGATGAAGCATCCCTCATCATAAGATATTCCGCCGAGGCATTTTTACCATAATGTATCTCCTGAACTGTTAAGTTTCACTAACCAATAGTCAGAATTACCATGATTTCCAGACACATCGCCATTATTGGACTCTGTGTAACCAGCCACAATAAATCCACTATCACTCGTTTGCTGGATGGAATATGCTATATCAATATTTGTACCGCCGAGGCATTTTTGCCATAAAATATTCCCTAAACTGTTAAGTTTCACTATCCAAACATCATAACTTCCATGATTTCCAGACACATCACCATTATTGGACTCTGTGTAACCAGCCACAATAAATCCACTATCACTAGTTTGTTGTATGGAATTTGTTCTATCTATATTTGTTCCGCCGAGGCATTTTTGCCACTGAATATTTCCTAAATAATTAAGTTTCACTACCCAATAATCAAAATTACCATGATTTCCCGACACATTACCGTTATTAGACCTTGTGTAACCAGCCACAATAAATCCACTATCATTTGTCTGCTGGATTGAGGTTGCATAATCACCACCTGTACCGCCGAGGCATTTTTGCCATAAAATATTCCCTAAACTGTTAAGTTTCACTATCCAAACATCATAACTTTCATGATTTCCTGACATATCTCCTCCATGATTTTCTAACACATCACCATCATAGGAAGATGTTTCTCCAGCCACAATAAATCCTCCATCACTTGTCTGATGGATGGAATATGCCCTATCATTACTTGTTCCACCGAGGCATTTTTGCCACTGAATAGACGGAGCCTGAGCAAAGATACTATTAATCATACATGGGTAGAGAAATAAGCTTAATAATAAAATTGTAATTGCAGTTATATTATTCGTTAATTTTACTTGTTTTTTCATATCTTGTATTTAGATTAAACATAAATTCACATTAATTTTTTTATACAATAAAATAAATTTAAGTAAATACTAAAACAAAATTATATAAAATTTTAAATATTCGAGAAAAATTGTTATTTTGTAATGAAATAATTTTAAAAAAATAGAAATATAAAGGTATTTCTTTAAAGATTTTTATGAAAAAATTATTTATAAACGACTTTTTTAATATAGCTGATAATTACAATTTTTATTATAGATTCATTTCTTCTATTATTATAATATTATAAAAAATGAATTTTTTAGTTAAAAATTGATAAATTATTTTGATTTAACACTTAAAAAATTGATAAAATAAAAATGCATAAATAATTAAATATCAATGTTATACTAATTATTTGAGATAAATATTTAGTATAAATTAGTATAAAAATGAAAAAATTTTAAAAAATATTTTGTCAATTAAATTATAATATATAATTTTGCAAACTAAAAATTAAAAAACATAACAAACAATATGCCAACAATACAACAGTTGATAAGAAAAGGGAGGAAAGCTAAGAGAAGGACTAGTAAGAGTCCAGCTCTTGATAATTGTCCTCAACGAAGAGGTGTTTGTACTCGTGTTTACACAACTACACCTAAGAAACCTAATTCAGCTTTGAGAAAGGTAGCTAAAGTAAGGTTAACAAATGGATATGAAGTGATAGCATATATTCCAGGAGAAGGTCATAATCTTCAAGAACATAGCATTGTTTTAGTAAGAGGTGGTCGTGTAAAAGATTTACCAGGTGTACGTTATCATATCGTACGTGGAGCATTAGACACTGCTGGTGTAGAAAAAAGAAAACAAGGTAGAAGTAAATATGGTGCTAAACGACCAAAACAAAAACAAAATTAATTAACAATGAGAAAAACAAAAGCAAAACAGAGAATTATATTGCCAGATCCTAAATATCAGGATGAAGTTGTGGCTAAATTTGTTAATAATTTAATGCTTCAAGGGGAAAAAGAAATTGCTTATAAAATTTTTTATGATGCTATAGATATCGTAACTAAAAGAACTAATGAAGATGGTCTAGATACTTTCAAAAAAGCCCTTGAAAACGTTTCACCGCAGATAGAAGTTCGCAGTCGTCGTATCGGTGGAGCTACTTTTCAAATACCTACTGAGATTAGACCTGATAGAAAAATGAGCATAGGTATGAAAAATCTTATTTTATATGCTCGTAAACGTGGCGATAAAAGCATGGCTGCTAAATTAGCTAATGAAATTATCGCTGCTAGTAAGGGTGAAGGTAGTGCTTATAAACGTAAAGAAGAAATTCATAGAATGGCTGATGCTAATAAAGCATTCGCTCATTTTAGATTTTAATTAATATTTTTTCACCATGAAAGATTTAACTCCTTTAAGAAATATAGGCATAATCGCTCACATAGATGCTGGTAAAACTACCACTACTGAGCGTATATTATACTATACTGGAGTTAATTATTCAATAGGTGAAGTAGATAATGGAACTGCTACCACTGATTGGATGCCTCAAGAACAAGAACGTGGCATCACTATTACTTCTGCAGCTACTACCGTTCATTGTAATATTAATAATAGTGATTATCAAATTAATATCATAGATACTCCTGGGCATGTAGACTTTACTGTAGAAGTAGAACGTTCTCTGCGTGTACTAGATGGTAGTATAGTAATTTTTTGTGGTGTAGCAGGTGTGCAACCTCAATCAGAAACTGTTTGGCGTCAAGCTGATAAATATCGCGTTCCTCGCATTTGCTATATTAATAAATTAGATAGAGCAGGAGCCGATTTCTTTAAAGTTATTCATCAAATAAAAGATAAATTAGGTGCTACTCCAGTACCTATTCAATTACCTATTTTCGAAAATGATACTTTCGATGGTATCATAGATTTGATTTCTCAAAAAGCTATTTATTGGGATTTGGATAACTATCCTGATGGTTCAGTTTATACATATAAAGATATTCCAGAAAATCTAAAATCACTAGCTGATGAATATAGATCTAATTTATTGGAAACAATTTCAGAATTAGATGATGATATAATGTTAAAATTCTTTAATGACCCTAATTCTATTACTAATGAGGAAATATTAAAAAATCTTAGAAAAGGGACCTTATCTCTTAAATTTACTCCTGTATTATGTGGATCTTCGTTACAAAATATTGGTGTACAACCATTGATAGATGCTATTATTAATTATTTGCCATCTCCTGCAGATATAGGCATGGTAGAAGGTCTCAATCCTAAAACTGGCGAGAAAACAGTTAGAAAAATATCTGATGATGAACCTTTGAGTGCTTTGATTTTTAAAGTTATGAATGATCCCTATGTAGGACGTATAGCATTTACTAGATTGTATAGTGGTGTTATTTCTCAGGGAGATATGTTGTATAATTCTAGATTAAATAAAAAAGAACGTGCAGCTCGACTATTTCATATACATGCTAATAAACAAATTAAAATAGATTCTTTTTCTGCTGGAGATATAGCTGCTATAGTAGGATTAAAAGATTCCACTACAGGTGATACACTGTGCGATAGTGCGCATCCTATTACTTTCGAATCCATTCATTTCCCAGACCCAGTGATATCAATAGCTATTGAAGCTAAATATCAAAAAGACATTGCTAAAATGGTAGAATCATTGCAAAAAATAGCTGATGAGGATCCATCACTTTGGATTAAAACTGACGAAGAAACAGGACAAATTATACTTAATGGAATGGGTGAATTACATTTAGAAATAGTTGCTGATAGGCTAGCTCGTGAATATGACATTGAATATAATTTAGGTAGACCACAAGTTAATTATCGTGAAGGTATTATTGGAAAAACAACATACAGAGAGATTTATAAAAAACAATTTGGTGGCAAAGGTAAATATGCTGAGTTAGAGTTTGAATTGTCTGGTGAAACATTTGATAATGTAGGATTGAATTTTGAAAATCTAGTAGGTAAAGCAGTATCTAAAGATATTATTTCTGCTACTGAAAAAGGATTTCGCTCAGCTATGCAAAATGGAATTATTGCTGGATATACAGTGTTGAATGCTCATGTTAGATTATTAGATGTAGTTACTCATCCTGTAGATAGCGATGCTCTATCATTTGAGATAGCAGCAAGTATTGCTTTTAAAGAAGCTTGCAAAAATTTGAAAATTGTTTTACTAGAGCCTATTATGAGGTTAGAGATAATATCTCCTATAGAATATATTGGAGAAATAACCAGTGATATTACTCGCAGAAGAGGAGAAATATTAAATATAGAAGGCGAAGATGTTTATCAAGTGATTAAAGCTGAGGCACCATTAGCTGAACTGTTCGGTTATGTAACTATTCTTAGAAGCTTGAGTAGTGGTAGAGCTTCTGTAAATATGGAGTTTAAACGCTATGCTGTTTGCCCCGATCCTATAGCCGAAGAAGTAATTTTTAAAACTAAAGGTATTAAAGTGAATTTATAAAAAATAATATATTGTGAATAGAATAAGAATTAAATTAAAGTCTTACGATCATTATCTGATAGACAAGTCTGCAGAAAAGATCATAAAATCTGTGAAGGCGACAAAAGCAGTCATCAATGGACCTATTCCATTGCCTACAGAAAAAAAGATTTTTACAGTTAATCGTTCTACTTTTGTGCATAAAGAGTCTCGTGAACAGTTTCAACTGGCTACTCATATGAGATTGATAGATATTTATTTTACTAATCAATCTACTATTGATGAGTTAATGAAATTAGAGCTACCACGTGGAGTAGAAATAGAAATTAAAGTTTAAACCAGGAGGTGATAATATGTCTGGATTGATAGGTAAAAAAATTGGAATGACCAGTGTCTATGATCAAGATGGTAAACGCATCGGTGTTACCGTTATAGAAGCTGGACCTTGTGTAGTAACTCAAGTAAAAACTAAAGAAACTGATGGCTATGACGCTATTCAATTGGCATTCGATGAAATCGAAGAGAGAAAAGCTAATAAGCCATCGTTAGGACATTTTAAGCATGCAGGTACTACACCTAAAAGAATATTAAAAGAATTTACACGTTTTGAAGAAGGCTATCAAAAAAAATTAGGTGATATTCTAACACCTGATAGTGTTTTCGTTGAAGGTGAATATATTGATGTAGTGGGTATCACTAAAGGCAAAGGATTTCAAGGTGTTGTTAAACGTCATGGATTTAGTGGTGTAGGCGGACAAACTCACGGTCAGCATAATAGACAACGTCACCCAGGTTCTATAGGTGCTAGTTCATACCCTTCTAGAGTAATGAAAGGCACTAAAATGGCTGGTAGAGATGGTGGCAAACGAGTTAAAATGATAAACTTGCAAATTGTTAAAATTATTCCAGAAAAAAATTTAGTATTAGTTAAAGGTGCCGTCCCCGGTGCAGTAGGTTCATATTTAAAACTAGAAAGATGGAAGTAAAAGTATTTAAACAAGATGGTACAGAAACATCTCGTTCTATAGAATTAAAAGACGAGATTTTTAATATAAAGCCTAATGATCATGCTATTTGGCTAGATATTAAACGTATTCAAGCTAATAAACGTAAAGGATTAGCTAGTACTAAAGAACGTAATCAGCTGAGCGGAAGTACACATAAACTGTTCCGCCAAAAAGGTACTGGTCGCGCTCGTAGAGGCGATATTAAAAGTCCTTTATTACGTGGTGGAGCTACTGTTTTCGGCCCTCATCCTAGAGATTATTCTATTAAAGTTAATAAAAAAGTACAAGTATTAGCTCGTAAAAGTGCTTTAACTTATAAAGCTAAAAATAACCAAATCATGGTTATTGAGGATCTTAGTATTAATGATATTAAAACTAAAAATTTTAAACAAATATTGAATAATCTGAAAATTAGTGATAAGAAAACTTTATTTTTAGTCGATAAGCTTAATGATTCTATTATTTTATCTGCTAGAAATTTACCTAAAGTGAAAATTT
>JAPXMM010000115.1:0-8153 GCA_033809015.1 Bacteroidales bacterium | reverse complement strand
GATATTTCACAATTGGAACAAATTTTGAACAGTCCTAATTAAAATCTTAAAATTATGAAATCTTTAAATTATTTTGTTGTAATAATCTTTTTATTACCTCAATTATTATTTTCTCAAGTTGTAGATACTAAAGCACAAAAAATTTTAGATGTGACTTATGCCAAAATCCAAAGCTATAATACATTGAAAATTGATTTTACCTATATTATGGAAAATTCTACTAAAAATACTAGAAACGAAAATAAAGGTTCCATTACTATCAAAGGTAATAAATATGTGCTTTCTTTGGATGATCAAATTATCTATTGCGATGGTACCACTAAATGGACTTATTTCGTTAATGATAAAGAAGTACAAATAAATTCTGTAAATGCTGATGATGAACTTTTACCTAATTATATTTTATTAGCAGATTATAAAAAAGATCATTATCCTAAATTTATTCGAGAACTACCTAAAAATAATAAAGTTATTAATGTTATAGATTTAGTTCCTAAAACGAGCAAATCTTATTATAAAATTAGATTAGAAATCGATAATAATACTAAACTACTCACTAGCGCTTCTGTTTATAACAAAGATAATAATACTTTCACTTATGTAATTGATAAATTAACACCTAATATTACAGTTTCTGATAGTTATTTTGTATTTAATGCTAGTGAACATCCTGGTGTAGTCGTTAATGATATGAGATAGTGGGAGACTGGAAGAGGTGGAGACGAAGAGACTAGGGAGACTTGATGACAAGAAGACTGAAAAATTGGGTAAGTAGGAGATAAGGAGATTAAAGATGAAGAGCATAAATGAGTAGTGTAAATTAATATAATGCAAATAATATATAATATAAACAATGGGAATATAAAAATAAGATGAATCAATAAATTGATAATATATTTTATAAAATTAAAATTATAGTTTATATTATAATAAAATGATAAAAAAATTAAAAAATTATTTAGAAACTCACAATTATCCTAAAACGGATAAATCATATTCTTTTTTAATAAATGCTTTTAATAAAGGAGTACAAAATTCATTATTGGGTGTGAGAGCTGCAGCTATAGCATTTAAATTAATTATGGCAGCTATACCATTATTAATAGTTATTCTAAATCTTTTACCATCGTTTTTCACTCAAGAGAATCTAAATAATTTCATATTATTGCTTCAAGAATATTTACCCAAAAACGTATATACCGTAATAGATGGTCCGATAAAATACATATTATTTAATACTACTAGAGGATATACAGGAATATGGATATTTGCTGTGTTATTTATTGCATTAAACGGAGTAAGGTTGATAATAGAATCATTCAATGCTTCATATCATATTAAAGAGACTAGGCCTGTATGGGAACAATTTATTACATCTTTTATCATTTGGATATTGATTACTATATTACTTGTCATTTCTATAGTTTTATTTTTAATAAACAAAGATATTTTTAATTGGTTGGTATCATTGAATATATTGAATGAAAATGTGATACATTCTTTTTATTTCATTGCTAAGTATGTATTATTTTTTATATTGTTAGTTTTGTTATTTGAAATCATTTTTTATATAGCACCAGCTCGCAGACGTAAATTTAGATTTATGACGTCAGGTACTATCATTGCTGCTATCTCGACATTGATAATAACTGGAGGTTTTGACATTTTCATTAGTAATTTTTCTAATTATAATAAAATTTATGGTCCATTAGCAACAATATTTTTTTTTTTCTTGTGGCTACAAACAGTAGCGTTCATGATATTAGTTGGTTTCGAGATAAATGCAGTAGTTTATTTAGCCGATGAAGAAAATCCTAGACCTATTATTCCTAAAATTAATTTTAAAAATATTTTATCAAAACATACTAAAAAATTAAAAAAGAATGAATTACAAGAAAAAGAAAATAGAGGAATTAAATAGATTATCGATAGATGAATATAAAAAAAAGACTAAACTTCCATTAATATTAATTTTAGATGATATACGAAGTAAATATAATGTGGGATCTATATTTCGCACTGCGGATGGTTTTAATATAGATAAAATATATTTGTGTGGTATCACACCTTGTCCACCAGATAGAGAAATAGAAAAAACAGCATTAGGAGCTACTGAAAGTGTAAATTGGGAATATGAACAAAATATTTTAAACTTGATAAAAAAACTAAAAAACCTTGGTTATTACCTAATAGGTGTAGAGCAAACGTTTAACAGTACATCTGCATTAGATTTACCTCAAAATATACCATCGCCAATAGCAATTATGCTTGGTCATGAAATAAAAGGTATCAATGATGATGCTTTGGAAATGGTGGATATGGCTGTAGAAATCCCACAATGGGGAACCAAGCATTCTCTAAATGTTTCTGTGGCAGCAGCTATAATAATGTGGGAAATTGTTAAAAGAAATTTTAATAAATAATCGATTTTTAGTTGAAGTGAAAGGGTGAAGGGGTGACGAGCGATAAGTTATAAATTATTAGTGATAGGAGTAGGATTTGAAAAGTTGATTAGTTTATAGCAAAATGTTTATATTATGTTTTTTTGTAAAATCATAACTAATCAGTTAAATCATTTGAAAATCTGCGGTTCAACCCTTATTATTTAAACGCTTATTTCAATTATATCTTATTAATTTAATTAAAAACTTTTCAACTTTTTTTAGCAATACTAAATAGGTATTCAATCAAACCATTTTTGATATCTGGCATTGTAGCATTTATGATATTGCCAGTTTTATCTATTAGAATAGATTGCGGGAAAACTACAATTTTTAATTGTTCTAATAATTCATAATTTTGATTAAAATAATATATTTCCAAATTAGTAAAATTATAATCTTTAGTGAAATAATAATAATTTAAAGGTATGCGATCGGCTGATATAACAATGATTTCTATACTATCTTTTATTTGAGGATATATTTCATTAATTGTTGCTAATTCTTTAATACATGGTTTACACCAAGAAGTGAAAAAATACAATAATACGTATTTTGTAGTAAATTGTTTTAAAAAAATTGTATCATTTTTATTTGTTATTAATGGATATTTTGATAAATCAATTCGATATTTAGAAAATAAATTTTTATTAATATTTTTTATTATGATTTTATGTTCATCAAATTTAGTATTATTATAAAATTGTGTTAATAATTTTTGTAAGCTTTCGAGAGTGAATAATTTCATATTTGACCAGTCAATTATATTTTCTAATAATACTAATTCTCTAATAACTTCATTTTTTAATAATGTATCTTTGCCAAGTGAGTCTAAAAGAGCTTTGTAATTAACTTGCCATTCAATATTTGATATCAAATCTCTATTTTTTATTTTTGTAGAATTAATAATATAATCTCTAAAATAGTTAGTAAAAAAGCTCATGTATTGCACATTATCATAGATAGGTCTTTGATTCCAAATATATTCATTAAATATTTCAAGTCTATCATATGATCTAGACATTAACTTAATTTCTGCAATTGAATATTTTAAATAGTTATTAAAATAATTATTGTTATAATTAGAAAATTTTGTAAGTAATAGTGCATTTAAACTATCAATTTTAGTTTTTGGAATTTTATTTATTGTACCTCCAGTAGGTTCTACTTGAGTTTTAATGTTATGAGCATAAAAATCATTAAGTATAATATTTAATTGTGGGATTTTAAAATTCAAATCATTAGTATCTAAATTTAAAATTGTAAAATTCATATTTAATCTAGTTAAAAAAGATGTGTAGGTATCATTTTTATCGAAATCAAGAGTATCGAATATCAAATTATATGTTCTATTATATTCTAAATATAAATCATTGCTACGGATGTCATTGACTTTGAAATATGCATAATAAATTTTGTCTTTTGGTAATTTTAAAACAATTGAAAAATTACCATTATGATCTATTGGGGCTTTAGCAATTAATGTATCAGTGAAGGTGATAAAATCTTGGATAGCATATAACCTTATCAATCGTCCTTCAGCACCTTTGAAGTTACCATTTATAATTGTAGATTGGCAAAAAGCTATAGTGTGTATAGTTAATAATATTAAGATATTCAGAAGCTTTATTGATTTTTTAATCATTTGATAATAAATTTATAAATCATAGAAACATAAATCATTAGTATTTTGCATTTTAATAAAAAATTAACGGATAATCTCAATAAATATTTTTATATGTAAGTAAAATATCATCTATAATCTCTTCAGGAACAAAATTGCTAATATCACCATTATAACTAATAATTTCACGTACAATAGATGAATTTAAAGAAGTATATGTGGGGTGTGTCAAAAGGAATATTGTTTCTATTTTAGGATTTAATTGTTTATTAATTTGAGCTATCTGACGTTCGAATTCGAAATCTGCAGATGTACGTAAGCCTCTTAAGATAAAGTTGATATTATGTTTATTACAAAAATCTATTGTTAAACCATCAAATTTAGCAACCTCAATAGAGGGGAAATTTTTAAAAGCAATTTGCAGCCATTCTAATCTTTTTTCAATAGGGAACATGTATTTTTTATCAATATTATCACCAATAGCCACATAAATTTTATCAAAAAGTGGAATAGCTCTACAAATGACATCTTTGTGCCCAAGAGTGATAGGATCGAATGATCCTGGAAAAACAGCACAATTCTCTTTTTTCATATTTTAAAAAATTTAAACAAAATTAATTAAACTTTATTAAATAGATTTTGAGATGAAGAAAGTAATATGATAAAATATGGTGATATTTTATGAGATTAGAATATACATTCTTAATTAGTAATTTCATTAAATTATTATCTAAACGATTATTTCAATTAAATTATCAAATTTAAAGTAAATTGTTTTTTAATTTTTTTATTTTTGCAAAAAAATAATGATATTATCATTTTTTGCCAGAATATTGCAGTTATTAATTGGTCATACACCTCATTCACTACTTTTCATATGGGATTATTTTATTTATTTCGTCACATATAGACTCCTTAAATATAGGATAAACGTAGTTCGCAAAAATTTACATTTAGCATTTCCTGATAAAGATGATACTTTTTATAAAAAGACAGAAAAAGAATTTTATCATAGTTTTGCTAGAATGCTAATGGATATTGCTATTAATGGTGTTGTAAATAAAAAAGAAAGGTTAAAATATTTACAATTTGAAAATATTCAAAATATTAAGGATTATCTAGACAAAGGACAAAATGTAATGATAGTTTTAGGACATTTAAATTCTTGGTCTATTCAAATAATTTTGTCAGAAATTTTAGAAGCTCCAGTATATTTTGTATACAAACCATTATCTAATAAAAATATAGATAAATGGGTAAGGCTTTGTCCTAGTGCTCCTAATACGACTTTTATCGATAATAAATCCACTCCTAAATATTTGTTTAAAGTATCCAAAGATAATGTGCCTTCTGTTTTTGTAATGATTGCTGATCAATCTCCAGCTGCTAATTCAGGAATACACTGGGCTAATTTTTTTAATATTAATACACCATTCTATAGAGGAACAGAAGTTTTATCAACTAAATTTAAATTACCTGTTTTTTTTGCTGATATTATTAGTGCAAAACCTTTTGAATATGTTAGTAAATATCAATTAATATATGATGGAAATGAACAGATAAATGATGGTGAATTGACACAGAGATTTGCAAATGTTTTAGAAGAAGCTATTAAAAAACATCCAGCAGATTACCTATGGTCTCATAAAAGATGGAAAAAAGTTATAAAATATTAATCTATTCATCTTCACCTTTTAGAGCTTTGTCATAATCTGGTGGATCTAGCATTTCCCAATATCCAGGTTTAGTTTTTACTTCGAAAAAATTGTACCAGAATGCTTTCTTTGTCATACTATCATAATGAACAGATTTATTTCGATATTTCACTGTCATAAAAACACTATAAGAAATCATCAATGTCAGTAATATGGAGAAACAAATTTTTAATAATTTATTTCTTTTTTCATAGATAAATTTCATAAAAGAGCCCATAGGAATAGCTAAAAAAACGTAAGAATCTATCAATGCTCTGTAGCCGAAACTTCCTCCCCACCACCAGCACCACCAAGAAAAAATTATCCACATATTAATGAAAGTAAAAATGACTATTGCCATCAAACCTTCTTTTTCTTTATATTTAGACATCAATGGTATCCCTATCAAAGACAATATCATAATAGGAGAATATACGAGCCATCCTTTGCGATAGCTAAATAAACTTTTTAAAAATTTAGGTTTTGAGAAAAAAAATCTTTCTTCACCATAACTATAGTAAAAAAGCTGTCCAGTTTGCTGATACCAATAAATAAATTGTGGTATCCAAACTAAAATGAAGCATAACATAATTATTATTACCTTTTGATACTCTCGCAGAAAGAGCATAGCTCTTTCTTTCAATCCTTTAAAAGATGTTACTCCCCACAAAGCAAAAATTATTAAAACAATAATATTTGTTGGCCTGATTAATGTAATTAATCCAGATAAAAGTCCAACTAAAATAGTAAATTTCCAATTTTTCTCATCATACCACCGCGTAGTAACCCACAAAAAAATAGAAAATAACACAAAACTATAACTATGCGACATAGTGCTTTCATAGACTACATAATAATATAAATTAGTACCTACAGCTATAGCTAAAATTACTAATGCAGTAATGTATTTATTAAAATATCGTAATAATACTTTTCTCAAAAATAAAAGCCCTATTAAAAAATAAATTAATGTGCCAAACTGTAAACAAATCTTATATGGTTCAGAGAAACCACCTGCGTCGTAATTAGTATTCATCGCTATCAAATGGCCAATAAAGAACCATGGAGCATATAAATAGCTTAATCCCATGCTAGTTTTAATCACATAATTTCCGTTAGGTGCTGTAGAAGGCCAAAATACAAACTCATGATCACCAGAATAGTTTTCAATAAATTGTAAACTCAAATCTTTATAAATAAAAGTAGCAGGTAGATAAGCATAGTAAGATACCACATCCCAATAAAGAAGTTCTCTTTTTTGCCACATTTTCACATTGAGCATATTTATACACATCAATGTAATTATGAAAAAAATTACAATTTTATCAATAGAAAAGTTGGATTTATTAATTTTGATGATATTGATGTTCATCATTTGAATCTAAAAAGTCCGTATTTCAAAATTACCCATAATATACCAAATGCGTGTCTATTTTTTAATTTTTTACCTGTATCTGTGCCTCTAGGAATATATTGTACTGGTACTTCAGCAACTTTAGTAGGATTTATACGCATAGTTTTTATTATGAGTTCAGCTTCAAAACCGAAACCGTTTTCTTTTAAAGTTATTTTGTCAAGCAAATTTTTTTTGAAAAGCTTATATCCACAAGCCACATCTGAAATTTTAACATTTATCAAAAAAGAAGTTAGTAAAGTAAATAATCTATTTCCCATATATCTGGTAAAAGATGGCAAGGGACGCACTATACCTGGCAAATATCTACTACCATTCACAAAATCTATATTCAATTCATTCAGAGTTATTAACATTTTAGGAATATCATTAGGATCTAATTCTAAATCTGCATCTTGGATTAAAATCAAATCGCCATTAGCTACATTGATTCCCTCTCTGACTACATACCCTTTACCTTTATTTATTGGATTTGAAATTAATTTAATTTGAAAATTATTATTCATAATATATTTAGAAACAATACTATTAGAAGTGTCAGTGCTACAGTCATCGACGATGATTATTTCTACATTACTAATAAATGATGGGAAAGACAAAGAAATTAATTTATCTAGAAGAATATTAATAGTATTTTCTTCATTAAAAAGAGGAATAATAATAGAGAGATTCATAAAAAATATTTTGAGAAAGAAATTTTTTTCAAAAATATAAAAAAAAAGGGATTTATAAAAAAGGGTAGGGGCAAGTAGAAGATTAATCTTTTAAAATCAGTATTGGATTTAATCTCAGCTCCATATATACATACCATGCTTGCCGATCTGATGAAGCTAAATTTAGCATCCTGCCTACATCTTCTACTAATTTCTTTAACAAATATTTGTGTTTTATTATATACCACATTATGTAGCTTTGCAAGTATTTGGTAGCCACTCCTCTGAATTTATTGTTTATCCAATTCACAAATATGCCTGTATGCT
>JAPXMM010000114.1:0-8396 GCA_033809015.1 Bacteroidales bacterium | reverse complement strand
TTGTCATAGTATATGCGAGCCTGTTCTTTAGTGAGAGCAAAGACATCGGTTGATTCTTCAAATATCTTATCCATAATTATAAAATTTTTGCAAATATATGAACTTTTTAGATTATATAACATATGTATTTCATAAAATATATTTTTTATCTCGTTGGGAAGACCCTCTTGGAAACAGGGTCTTCCCAATATTTCTCTAACCCTTTTTCCCTCTCTTTTATATAATATTTTTTAAAAATTAAAATCTCATATCCATTTTACAAAAATAAATCTAATAATATACCATCCATTGTTACCCATCCCTCTTCTGTTAAATAAATTTTATCATCTGTTTTTATAATGAATTCTTTAGGTACCTTATCTGATTTAGCTATGAAATATTGAACTATTTTTTTATTAAATCTATTAGTTAAATCAGCTAAATCTACACCTTCTTTTAGTCTGAGCCTAGTCATTATATATTCATTATATATATTTTTCTCACTTAATATTTCATATTCAAAATCTAGATTATTATCTGCTAAAGTTTTATTATAATTCCTTAATGATGCTGTATTCCACATTCTTACTGGATGGATGTAGCTATGAGCTGATGGGCCAATGCCAATATAATTTTTTTGTGTCCAGTATGAAGTATTATGTTTACTTTGAAAATGTGGAATTGCAAAATTTGAAACTTCATAATGTTCATAACCGCTATTTTTTGCCCATAAATACCATTGAGAAATATTTCTGAGTGTTTCATCATCGTCTTGTAATATTTCAGGGTATTTGTGTACCAAATTAAATAATCTAGTTTTTTCTTCTATTGTTAAAATATAAGATGAAAAATGTGGTATTTTATAGTCTAATATAATTTGAAAATTATTTTTTAAATCTTCTATATTTTCTTCTGGTAACCCAATTATAAAATCTAAACTTATATTTTGAAAATCTTCGTTTTTTATTATTTCAATTGCGTTAATTATTTGTTTTTTAGTATGTTTACGCCCAAGAAATTGAAGATGTTTTTCATTAATATTTTGTACTCCTAGGCTCACTCGATTTATACCTAAATTTTGCCATCCTTGTACTAATTCTTTAGTTATGTCTTCTGGATTAGCTTCTATAGTTATTTCAACATTCTCATCTAATTGATGATTTCTATTAATCTCATTAAATATTTTTGCTAAATCAGTGATTGATAGCATAGATGGAGTGCCACCTCCTAAGTATATTGTTTTTAGATTTTTTGATAATAAAAAATCTTTTAATTTTATTTCATTTATAGATGATGATATGAATTGATTTTTAGTATCTTCATTTAGATACAAGGTAGAGTAGAATGAGCAGTAAGGGCATCTATATCTGCAAAAAGGTACATGTATATACAAATGTTCTGCTGGTGAGTAATTTTTATCATAAAATATTTGATTTATAGTATCCATGTTTTTCTATAGATTTTTATATAATTTTCTGCAGTTGAGATTATTTCAAATATTATTAATTTCTACTTTATTCTATAGTTTATATTAATTTCCTTGACCTAGTATAGTTAATTATCTGAAACTAAATATTATTTATGAATAATTTAGGTTAAATATACTTTTCTATTTTACATTGCTCATATACTTTTTTTCCTATTAAAGTAATTGCCTGTTGAGGACAATTACTTATGCAGCGATAACACATGGTGCATTTTTGACCACTAATTGCTTTCCCATTTTTCATAGATAAGTTTTCCATTGGACATAAACTAACACATGAGCCACATCCATTGCATTCTTCAAGATTTATTTTAAGCTCATCTGTATAGTTCTTAGTTTTTCCGTAAAACCATAATCTCTGACCAAATAAACCTGCTAGATGGCAGACAATGCTTAACCCATCCTGGGTTGGGTTTCCATTTTTAAGATTATTCGCTGATTTTTTAATCTTCTTATTTGCCTGCCTTACAAGATTTTTGTTTTCTTTTAATGTTTTTTTTAGTAATTTTACATCACCTATACAATCAGGCATTTTCAAATGGAGACCACCTATAATTTTAGCACCGTATTTAGTAAGTAGCCTTGCACTACAACCAGTACCATCACCACTGAATATTCCCATTGTTGTGATGATAAAAATTTTTTTACCTTTAAAGTTATCTTTATTATCTAGAATAAACTCTCTTACTATTTTGGGTAAATTGCTATAATAAATTGGATATCCCAAAACAATGAAATTATTTTTATCTATTTCTTCCATAACTTCTTCATCTTCAATAGAAATACATTTTGCTGCTTTATCAAGTTCTTTCATAAATAACTCAATACAATGCCTTGTATTTCCAGTCCCACTAAAATATATTCCTAGCATAGTTAATTATCTGAAACTATATATTATTTCTTCATTTCATTAATTACTTCTAAAGGATTATAAGCCTTAAAAATAGAAGTGCCAGCTACTATGATATCTACTCCAGCAGCTATAACTTCTTTAGCATTTTCTAAATTTATTCCCCCATCTATTTCTATTTGACAATTTAATTTTTCTTTTTCTATAAAATTACTTAGTTTCTCAACTTTTTTGATAATAAATGGTAAAAATTCTTGTCCTCCAAATCCTGGATTTACTGACATTATCAATACGAAATCTATATAAGGTAAATTGTCATATATAAGTTCTAAGGGAGTAAATGGGTTTAATACTAATCCGGCTTTTACATTATTGTTTTGTAATTTTTGGATTAATGAATGATGATGTATATTTTTTTCTACATGGACACTGATCATTGATACACCAATATTAAATAATCTATCAAAATATTGCTCTGGTTTCTCCACCATTAGATGAACGTCTAAAGGTTTCTCACTAATTGTAGCTACTTGCTCTATCAGTGGGAACCCTATTGAAATATTTGGTACGAAATGTCCATCCATTACATCTATATGGAGATAATCAGCTTCACTGATGTTTATTAGTTCAATTTCTTTTCGTAAATCTAAAAAATTTGCAGATAGTAGTGATGGAGATACTTTTATTTGCTTTTTAATCATACTTATTTATTATAATTATTCAAAATTAACCATAATTTATAATATTCTAAAATCTTTGTTAATAAATACTTTATTAGCTAAGAAAAGATTTTTTGTTAAAAATTATATGTAATTCCTGCGACGAAATTAATCTTATAACTTGGCAAATGCCAGTAGTAATATTGTGGCTTGCTTAATAAATTGTACACATTTAAATAGAAAGATAAAGATTTATTAAATAAATATTCTACGTGAGCATTCCAATCTACGAAAGGTGAAAGTTCAATAGTTTCAGTAGTAAAGTCAGATTTCATCTGGCATGCATACCTCTTGCCAATGAATGATACATCTGTGCCTATTAGGAATTTATTAGCAAAGAGATACTTAATATCAAAGGTAGAAATTATATTCGGTTCATGCCATGGTTTATCTTCTGAGGTGGTTTCTAAATAATTGTATTTTATTCTAAAATTAATATTTAATTTATCATCATAATATTTGACATTAGCAAAAGGAATAAGTGCTGTAGTAGTGTCATAAATCACATTAAATCTGGTATATGGTCTATAGACAATATCATTTATATAATATGCATATTCATTTGTTTTGCCATAGACAGCACCAATTTCGAAATGTAAATGATCAAATAAAGTACTTACCAGTGATCCAGAAAAATATTGTCGCCAAATTACAGGATTTGGTTTAATATATTGATGAATAAAATGATTCACATGATATAATGAATCTAATGAATAAACATCCGTGTAGCTGCCATATCTAGCATGTAATTCGAAAATTTCAGGTACAAATATTAATTTACCTTCTAAATAAGGGAAAAATCTGACTTTGCCAATAGTATCTACTATTACATCAAGAGTAGCTCCTACTTTCAGTGACCATATTTTATCTTGCAATTGATACGAAAATGCAGTGTTTAAAACACCAAAATTATATTTTTCTAAGGTATTATCTTCAAAATAATGATTATACTTTATAAAAATTCCAGGTGTTTGTATAATATTTTTAAAAGGTAACCATTTGGCGTTTTGGTAAATATTAGCTGAGGCACCTATTCTGTATTCACTATTTTTGAGATAGGTGGGGATAAATGTACCAGCAATATTATATTCTTGTTTTAAGTCATTTGGATTAGTGTTATTGGTAACAGCATTAAAATTGAAATTCATTAGGTTATATCTTTGCAGATAATCTTTTTTAGTCAATGTATCATTAGGATATTCAGACTGTCTAAAGCCATAATAGTGAATGATTTGAGCTTGATATTTAGCTGATAATGTGAGAGTGAATTTATTTTTTATCCATTCTACATATCCATTGATATTATGTTCCCACTGATTAGGATTGCCATAATTAGATATTTTACCATAGAAGCCGTTACCATCATATGATACTCCATAATTTGTTTTTGTTTTAATAGAATTAGCAATGGACAAGTGCCATTCAGTCATTTTATTACCTATGCCAAATCTTGCATAATTAGAATTAATATGTTCTATAGGCTCTTTACCTAATTTAATTGGTTGTAGAGTAGAAGGCGTATAAGTAATAAATATTGGATGTGGAAAAATAGTATATTGTAATTGACGTTTATCAATTTTTTCTTCTTCTAAAGTGGGTTGTAGAACTGGTTTTGCTAAATCTGGTAACACTGGCTTATATTCACCTACTACTATTACTCTCTCATCATATTTTTTAGTAGTATCAGCTTTTTGTGCATAATTGATTATTGGCATTATAAAAAATAATATTATTAAGAAACTATATCTTTTCATAATTAAAAAGTATCAAATTTTAGACAAAATTAAAAAAATATTTATAGAAACAATAAAAAAATATGCAAAATTATCAAAATACTTTTATCTATCGCTTTATGATAGGCATAATAATCTAAATCAACATCAATTTATATGCTTCATAAATAAAGTAGCACTCTCTCACACTCCTACATTCATCTTTGAATGTTTCTCCTTTTTACATCTCTGCTATTCTAACAATCAAATATTCATAAAATATTATAGTAAATCCTCAGTCCAATTACATTGGATATTCCTATCGCCATATGCATCATCTATGCGAGCTACTGATGGCCAATATTTATCTTTTATAGTTACTGCAGCTTTTTCTCTAGAATATGGCATATCCCATGTAGTATTGATGACTTTTTTTAGAGTATGAGGTGCATTTCTCAAAGTACTTTTTTCTATATCTATTTTCCCATTTATTACCTCATCTATCTCACCTTTAATAGAAATCATAGCATCTACAAATCTATCTAATTCAGATAAAGGTTCACTCTCAGTAGGCTCTACCATCAAAGTACCATGAACAGGGAATGCCACTGTAGGTGCATGAAAGCCATAATCCATGAGACGTTTAGCAATATCCAATTCTGTCACACCATTAGCACGGAAAGGATTACAATCAACTATAAATTCATGAGCAGAGAAACCATTAGATCCTACATACAATATTTTAAAATAAGGTTCTAATTTTTTTCTTAAATAATTAGAATTGAGAATAGCTATTTGTGTAGCAGCTTTCAGTCCATCATCTCCTAGCATTTTAATATACAAATACGATATTGGTAAAATAAATGCACTACCAAAAGGAGCTGCAGCCACAGTATTTACAGAATGTGTAATAATGCTATCTGGATTAAATGGATGGGAAGGCAAATATGGAGTAAGATGTTTAGCTACACAAATAGGTCCCATTCCTGGACCACCACCACCATGAGGGACAGCAAATGTTTTATGTAAATTTAGATGACAAACATCAGCGCCCATTAGACCAGGAGAAGTGAAACCTACCTGAGCGTTCATATTAGCACCATCCATATATACTAGTCCTCCATACTGATGTATAGTATTAATAATTTCTAAAATTTTATCTTCAAAAACACCATGAGTACTAGGATATGTGATCATCAGAGCAGCTAATTTATCAGCATTTTCTTTTGCTTTGGCTTTTAGATCCTCTAAATCTACATTTCCCTTATCATCAGTTTTCACTACTACTACTTTCATACCTGCTGTTACAGCACTTGCAGGATTAGTGCCATGAGCTGATGCTGGTATCAAGCATACATTTCTATAACCTTGTCCTTTAGCTTCGAAATAAGCTCTGATAGTTATCAATCCAGTATATTCACCAGATGCACCACTATTGGGTTGAAAGGTTATACTATCCATACCAGTAATCTTTACTAATAATTGTCCTAACTCATAAATCAATTCTAAATAACCCTGCACTTGATCTTTTGGAGCATAGGGATGCACATTAGCAAAGCCAGGCCATGACATATGAAATAGCTCAGTAGATGCATTTAGCTTCATAGTGCAGCTACCTAACGGTATCATTGTTCTATCTAAAGCCAAGTCTCTATCAGCTAATTTAGTAAGATACCTCATCATTGCTGTCTCACTGTGATAAATGCTAAATATTTTCTGTTGCATATAATTGCTCACACGTCTGTATTTATCTTCAAATGTAATAATTTGAGTATTTTTCATATCACCACATTGAAATAGAGCAGCTTCTTTGCCAGTGAGTTTAGCAAAAATACTAAGTAATTGATTTACATCATTCATAGTGGTAGGTTCACCTAGGCTGATACCTATTTCTTTGTTATTAATATATCTTACATTTATATTATTGTCAAGTAATTTCATTTTTAGAGCATCCATATCTACAAATGAAGGTATTTCTACTCTAATAGTATCAAAGAAGTTTTTATTTTTTTGTATATATCCGTATTTTTGAATTTCTTGAGCTAATAATCCCGTCAATTTGTTGATATGAGAAGCTATGTGTCTAATACCATCTGCTCCATGATAGATACCATATGCTCCAGCCATTATGGCTAATAGAGCTTGTGCAGTACAAATATTTGATGTTGCTCTTTCTCGTTTAATATGTTGCTCACGAGTTTGCAGAGTCATACGCAAAGCTTTATTACCATTAGCATCTATGGAAATACCTATAATTCTTCCCGGCATTTGACGAATGTAATCCATCTTAGTTGCCATATAGCCAGCATGAGGTCCACCAAAGCTCATAGGTATGCCCATTCTCTGTGTACTGCCTATCACTATATCTGCTCCCCATTCACCTGGAGGTGTTAATAGTGCTAATGACATTATATCTGCAGCTACTACTACTTTAGCATCAATATTTTTAGCCTTATTTACCACATCAGTATAATCTGAAATTTCTCCATACTGATCGGGATATTGTACTAATATGCCAAAAACATCTTCAGTAAAATTATAATTAAAAACATCAGTAACTACTACATCGTAATCTAAATATTTAGCTCTAGTGAGTACTACAGCAAGAGTTTGAGGAAACACTCGCTCATCTACTACAAAAACACGAGCATCATTTTTTACTTTATCACGGCTGCGCAGGTTAAACGCCATAGTCATAGCTTCTGCAGAGGCAGTAGCCTCGTCTAGCATAGATGCGTTAGCTACCTCCATACCTGTCAGTTCTGTAAGCATCGTTTGAAAAACTAATAATAATTCTAACCTTCCTTGACTAATCTCAGCTTGATATGGAGTATATGAAGTATAAAATCGTGGATTTTCTAATATATGTCTCTGTATCACACCTGGAAGAGCAGTCTCATAGTAACCAAGTCCAATATAATTTTTGAAAATTTTGTTTTTAAAGGCGAACTTTTTCATTAATTCTATGGCTTGAGCTTCACTAAGTCCTTTTCCTATTCCTAAATTTAAATCTTTTTTTAGAATATTAGCAGGAATAGTTTTTTCTATTAGCTCATCTAATGAAGATACACCGATGTCCTCTAGCATTTTACTTATTTCAGTAGCATTGGGACCGTTATGTCTGTACGCAAAATTATTCATGTGCATAAATTAATTTTTTTAAAATTTATATTTGCAAAAATAAGAAAAAACTGAGAGAAATAATAATAAATGATAAAAAATACTTTTTTGTCATTTATTAATTTGTATTGAAATAGGCGTTTAGTTAATAAAGTTTTCGAAATTTTTGTATTAATTGAATAACCACAAAAATTAATTATAAGCTCTAATTTAAACCAAGTTGCGTTCTAAAATATAATATTTAGATAAGGGAAAAAAGTCATAGATTTTACATAATCAGGTTTTGCATTTAAGTCATTTATGCTTTTGCTAACTATTTCCATCGTTTCTGATATAGAATAATATAAACTTCTGTATTTGCATAGGGTAATATTAAAGAGCTAATGCGCCCCAACTTCGGACATTCGGACATATTCCTGCATAAACATAAAAAACTTTCTCTTACCACTTGTTTAGCAACTACAGGACGTACTTGCTTGGGTGCCCAACAACCTCTTAGTATATTTACTCTGCCAAATCTTCCTTCATCC
>JAPXMM010000113.1:0-8417 GCA_033809015.1 Bacteroidales bacterium | reverse complement strand
TAGTCAAATAAGAGGTAGCACTAGCACCTACAGTATTTTTATAACTATGAGTCCCCTCATAAATATAAATTAGTAACAGGCCCCCATGTAGGCGATCCTGATGATGTAAATTTATAAGGAGGCGTTTCGAAACCCTCACTCAAAACTACCGTTTGACCATAACCAGTTATTGCTAATGCAAACATTAATAATAATAAAAAATACTTTTTCATAAAGCTTATTTTTTGGATTTTAAAATTATAAGCAAACTTATATAAAATTTTTGATATAATATACATTTTTTTGAAGAAAAATTTTTTTGGTTTTAAATTAACAAAGAAATTTAATAAGTGATTATCCTTAATATATTAATGTATTTAAAACGATATTGTTTTAAAGTCAAAGTATATTAAAATTTAATAAATGTTTAAATTAAGTAATGATATAATAATTTAAATAAATCTAATTATGCGTTTAGTTAATAACCAAATTATTACTGTGAATGTATCAGTAATGATTATATTTTATAAGAGTGTAATTTGATATGTTAAAAAAAATTCATTTTAAAACTTTTCTTTGATGGTGGCTGAGTAGAGCAAAGCTCGCAGCGAAGCCACAAAAAGAAAAGATATAAATAAAAAGTCTCTACTCGTGTTAACACCCCTAACCCCTCTATAAGAGGGGAATACGGTCTGACAGGGTAGTTATAAAACTACACAATCACAGAGAAGGTTTTACAAACTCGCTCACTTCGTTTGCTTAAACAGTATAACCTCTTATGCTATACACGGTTTACATGTTTTATTGCAAAGCATTTCTTAATGCGGTATTAATCCGAGCATAGAATTAATTTTTAAATGATTTTATTAATAAGAAATATTTCGAAAACTTTATTATCTAAACGCCTATTTCAAAAAACCTTTTCAAATTTTTCTTTTTATTTATATTTGCAAAAAAAATTTATGTCTGTTTTTGCTTATATTGTATGGAATGTGGATCCCATATTATTGCATTTAGGACCACTACAAGTTAGATATTACGGTATTCTATTTGCTTTAGGATTTTTAGTTGGTTATTATTTATTTAGGTATTTTTTCAAAAAAGAGAAAGTGCCTTTGAGTGAATTAGATAAGCTATTTTGGTATGCTATATTAGGTGCTGTCATAGGAGCTAGATTAGGACATGTATTATTTTATGAACCAGATTATTATTTTAGTCATCCTTTAGAAATTTTTGCTATTTGGCATGGTGGTTTAGCAAGTCATGGTGGTGCCATTGGTCTTTTGATAGCTTTATATTTATATTCTCGTAAATCTTTTAATAAAGATTATTTATATATTTTAGATAGAATGGCTATACCTACTGCACTGGCAGGTAGTTTTATTAGGTTGGGTAATTTATTTAATAGTGAGATATATGGAAGACCTACAGATCTCCCTTGGGGATTTATTTTTGTGAGAGATGGACAAACTATACCATGTCATCCTACTCAGCTTTATGAAGCACTCGCTTATTTATTAATTTTTATTTTCCTTTTTTATTTGTACAAAAAATATAATGGTAATTTACCACGTGGTTTAGCTATAGGATGGATGTTTCTATTAACTTTTTTAGCAAGATTTTTGATAGAGTTTATCAAATTACCGCAAGTAGGGTTCGAAACCACGTTAATAAATACTATTGGTTTAAATATGGGGCAATTGCTGAGCTTACCTTTTATTATCGTCGGTATTTGGCTTATTATTAGGGCGAATAGATCAAAAAAATTGTCAATAAAGACTAAAAAAGCTTAATGAAAAAATTTGTTTTTTACTTTTTTAATATAGTACTCACATATTCTTTATTTGCTCAAGAGATACCTCTGAATAAAGCCTTTGTTCATCAAGATATTTTAAATAAATCTAATGTATATATTTCTGCTTTTGATACTATTTTTTATAATTTAAAAAATGGAGTTATTGACGGCAATTTTATTTATTCAGATATTAATAATTTAAAGATTACTGGTGAGTATAAATATTCTCATCCTAATGGTAAGTGGATATTTACCTCACAAGATTCTAAATTTAAAATTAAATTTATTGATCCTGGAATAATTAAATTTTCTAAAGTTAAGCATGCAACAAGTAAAGTTTTTGCAGGTTTTGGGAAATTAGATATTGCTTATCCTATAATAGAAGGTGATTATTATGATACTCTTATTAGTACTTTACCTATAAAATGGGGTAAAATTAATGGTGAAGTGAGAGAAATGTATAGTGATAGTACTCTGCGAGCTATTTATAATTATAAAAATGGCAGATATCATGGCAAACAAATTTATTATATAGGTAATGGTAATCGTTGGGAAATAGAATATAAAAATGGACAACCTATAAATAATAAAACATATTATAATACTCGTGGCGATGAATTAAGGAAAATCAAACTTGCTGAAATTGATAAAAAAAGTGATTTCATTACTTATTATGACCCTGCAGATGTCATTTATAATGTTAAATTACTCATAACTCTTGATAGTAGTTATAGACAATATCCATTATTGACAAATAATTTAATAGATACTATAAATAAATTATATTATTTCAGAAAAATTATTACTTACAAAGATTATAATTTACAAAAAGAAGATTGGGGAGCTCATAATAGGCCTAATATTTGGGATGTGTCTACTGATACTGTGATTGGCAAAAACAATATTATAGGTATTGCATTGGTTGGTAATTTGATAATTTTGCATCAAGATTTTCAATATAAATTACAGCCATTGGTAGCATCGTATGTGATAAAATATGATTATAAAAATGAACAACATTTTAATACTTCTCCATGGTTTTATATCCCTGAGTTGATGCAAAGAAAATTGATTTTACCTTATGGATCTATTTTGTTTTTCCCTTATAAAATTACAAATTTCCCTTTAGGCAATACTCTATCTGAAGAAGTAATAACAGAGCATAGTCAAGCACTGATTCTATTAGAATACATCGATTTTTTAAAAGAGTTGTTTATCTTAAAATAGTATTTTATATTGATAAATACTTTGAAAGCAAGAGAACATTAATTTTGATTTTTCATTATTCGAATTTTAAATTCTTTTTTGTCTATCTATAAAAATAAAAGTCACAAAATAAAAGTCTAAGATGGTGAAATGATGAATATTTTTTGTGAGAAGTAAATTGATAAATAAGAGATGATTTATATAAAAAATTTTTTAAATAGTTTCTATCTATTTGTTAATAAGCGTTTTAGAAAATCAATCGTTTATTGTTTAAATTAAGTAATGATATTTAATAAATTATTTTTATATTATTAAATCCTTTATTAATAAATATTTTATAGAAAATATATTTACAAATTTAATTTTTATTCATTTTCTTTATAATCTACAATTAGAAAAATATTAATAGTATTTTATTAATATTTATTTATCATTACTTAATTTAAACATTTTTAAAATTAACTTCATTTATATTTTTCTTTACCAGCTAAACAAAGTAAAGATGCCATGATCATCCATTGGGGTTTACAAACTCGCTCACTACGTTCGCTTAAACAGTATAACCTCTTATGCTATACACGGTTTACATGTTTTATTACAAAGTATTTCCAAAGGCGAATTTAATTCGAGCGAAGAATTAATTAAAAAGTAATTCTATCATTACTAAAATTTCTAGCAAAATTTATTATCTAAACGCCTATATTAAATTTAAAAAAAATTGAATGTTTTTTCTACAATCAATAGCTTTTAATCTTATGACATCCTATCAAAAATTATATTTGTCTTTCCATAATTTTTTCAGATAATTTTTTAGTTCATTTTCCTTGGAATTATCAGCAGGAAAATAAAAACTAGTACCTGAAATCTCTGTAGGCAAACATTCTTGCTCTATGAAATGATTTGGAAAATCATGAGGATATTTATAACCTTTATGATAATTGAGAGAACGCATTAGTTGAGTAGGAGCGTTACGTAGATACAGTGGCACAGAGAGATTGCCAGTTTGATGAATTAATTCGGTAGCTCTTTCTATAGCCATATAGCTAGCATTGCTTTTGGGAGAAGATGCTAAATAAACAGCACATTCAGCTAAAACTATTCTAGCCTCTGGCATACCAATTTTATGAACAGCATCGAAGCATGCATTAGCCAGTAGTAAAGCATTAGGATTAGCCAAACCTATATCTTCTGATGATAAGATGATCATCCTACGGGCAATAAATAATGGATCTTCGCCACCCTCCAGCATTCGTGCCATCCAATAAATAGCAGCATTAGGATCACTATTTCTCACAGATTTTATAAAAGCTGAAATTAGATCATAATGATATTCTCCTTGTTTATCATAGAGCAAGAATTTTTGTTTCACTATTTCCTCCACCGAGTCATTAGTTATTATCACAGTATTGCTATCAGAGCTATCAACTAATAATTCTACTACATTATATAATTTCCTAGCATCTCCTCCACTATATGTAAATAAAGCTTCTTTTTCTTTAATATCTAAAGAAATATTTTTTGATAAATAAAAATCAATAGCTCTTTGTAAAAGTTTTTCTAAATCAGAAATATCTAGTGGTTTGAGGACATATACCTGGCAACGGGATAATAAAGGAGAAATGATCTCAAAAGAAGGATTCTCAGTAGTAGCACCTATCAGAGTAAGAGTACCTTTCTCTACGGCATGTAATAGGCTATCTTGCTGAGATTTAGAAAAACGATGTATCTCATCTAAAAATAATATAACAGTTTTATATGGTTGAGCTTTTTGAATAATGCTTCTGATGTCTTTAACACCGGCATCTATAGCATTTAATTTAAAAAAAGGTACTTGGAGTTCATTAGCTATTAACCCAGCAATAGTAGTTTTGCCAGTACCTGGTGGTCCCCACAATATTAAAGAAGGTAAAGTTTTAGATGCCGATAGTTTACGAATCACACCATTTTTACCAACTAAATGTTCTTGTCCCACAAATTCTTCCCAAGTTGTTGGTCTCAATTGCTCTGCTAAAGGAATAGACATAATGTAATTTTATTCTAATACCATTATAGATCCTTGGTATGTATAATAAATAGTAGGAGTATGATAATAAGAAAATAATATTTTATAGGAATAAACGCCTGGTTTTACTCTTTCACCATTATAAGTGCCATCCCAGCTATCAGTTAAATCAGAAGTGTAAAAAATCTGTTTACCCCATCTATCATAAATTCTTAATTCACCAATACCAATAGGACATTGAGTAGATATCTGCCATGTATCATTGATATCATTTTTAATAGGTGTAAATGCATTAGGAATGAAAATTTCGCAAGGATCTACCTCAATATATACACAAGCTGTATCAGTGCAATTACTATTAAAACCTACGACACATATTTTATCAGAAAATTTAGGAGCAGCTGTTATAATATCACAATTCAAACAACTAATAGAATTATCACCATACCATTGATATTCAATAGCACCCTCTGCCTGTAGATTTATAACATCCCCTTGTAAAATATGAGTTTGAGAAACAGTAAGTATAACATCTGGAGTAGGATAAACTTCTATAGTAATGCTATTAGTTACATTACAATTTTGTATAAAACCAGTAACAGTATAACTAGTAGTATTTTGTGGAGCTACAATAATCTGGCTTGTACTATCACCAGTATTCCATACATAATTATCTGCTCCACTAGCTCTAATTCTAGTATTTTCACCAACACAAATAGCTGGTGGAGAAGCAGAAATAACTAAGTCAGGCATAGGAATAATGTATATAGTAGCTTGAGCACTATTAGAGCAATTAAATAAATTTGTTGCCGTCACAGAATATGTAGTAGTAGAATTAGGAGTAACAACTAATGTATCATTATTAACACCATTAGACCAAGTATAAGTATCAGCACCAATAACTACTAGAGAAACACTATTGCCTCTACATATAGTAGTATCTTCGGGATTTATAGATACATTAGGAAGAGGATTCACGGTAATAGTAGCTTCTGCAGTTGCATTACAACTCAAACTATCTGTAACAGTAACAGAATAAATTGTTGTAGTGTCTGGATATACTATCAAGCTACTAAGCGATTCTCCTGTATTCCAAAGAAAAGATAAAGGATTTTTACCATCTACTATAGTTGGTGTCAAAGTTATAGGGACATCATCTTCGCAAATAACACTATCAGCTAAATAAACTTTGAACGGGTTATCTTTTATCCATATAGTATCAGAGCTAATTATTCCACAAAAACCTCCAATCATAATAATAATAGATTCATCTCCTTCATCTAAAGTATCTGAATATGCATATAACGTATAAGTGACAGAGGTAGAGTCTGCAGGAATAGTGACAATAGAAGGTAAATTAGTACAATCATCACCAATAGTAGCTGTGCCACCTAATCCAAGATAAATATTTGTAGGATAAGGGACTGGATCTGGATGAGAAATAGTAACTTCTACAGGAGAACATCCTTCGTACATAGTATCTTGACTAGCATATGGGCTTGCAATATTTATTACTGGTTGATTAGTTAAAAATGAATTTCTTTTCAGAAAGACTCCACTATCCCAAGCACCATCACTTACATCAGCTATGCATAACTTAATATGATATGTTTGACAGGGAATCACTTTAGCCACGGCTACAAGAGGTACAGTAAATCCATCAAACACTGGCTTTTGGCTTGAACTATTATTATTAATATATAATGATGAATAAGATAAACTAGTACAACCTGATGGAAGATAGCCACCACCCGGAGCACCTGGATTCACAGTATTAATAGCTACAGGGAGATTAGTGCCTGGTATCAAAGCAATATTTTCATCTACATACATACCACCAGCAGGGTTAATACCTGATATCAAAAAAGCAAAAATATCATTAAAAGACGAGCATACAAATTCTGGATACTCTTCGCTACCAAAAATGTAATAAAATGACAGCATAGTATCCTGAGGAATAAAATCAAATTCTAATACTGCTCCATCATTAGTATCATAAGTAGGATTCCCAATAATAGCATCTAATTCTGGAACTCCATTGCCACCTAGTGATGTACTCATAAAACTACTACCATTTTGATTTATTTGTGTGGCATTGCCAGTACATAAAATTATTCCCTCGTTCATACCTAATGCTGTAGAACTGCCATTAGAAAAAAAAGCAAACTGTTGCAGCTGCCCTCTATAAGTAACATTTGATACTGTGATGCCTGGTCCTATTAAAAAATCCTCTACCAATTGCTGTGGAGTATATGAAGTATTTATATTAAACTGCCCCCACAAAATTATAGGTAAAAATAATTGTAAAAATATTAGTTTCTTTTTCATAATAATTTTATAAAATAATCAGTTAATAATAATTACAAAATTAATATAAAAATTGCAAAAACATTAAAAAACAATATTATATAATGAAATTTTTATATTCAATATTATTTTAAATATATGGATTAATTTTTTTCTTTACATTCATAATAGCATAACGCATTCTACCGAGAGCAGTATTAATGCTAACATTTTGAACATTTGCTATTTCTCTGAAACATTTATCTTCATTCAACCTAAGATAAATAACCTCTTGCTGTTTTTTAGATAAAGTAGAAACTGCTTGCTGTATTAAAACTTTATTTTCTTTTTTTATTAAAATATCTTCGGGAGAAGTATAATTATTTACACTAACATTGTCGAAGAGATAATTACCATCGTTATCATTTTCATTTGATGGTGAAGTAGCATATTTATTCTGATATCTGAAATGATCTATTACAGCATTATGAGTAATACGAATGATCCATTGTGCAAATTTACCTTCTTCTCTATAATTTCCACTTTGAATAGTATTGATAACCTTAAAAAATACTTCTTGAAAAATATCATTAGAAATTTCTTTATTTTTAACAGAAACTAAAATGTATGAAAAAATTTTTCGTTGATACCTTTTGTATAATTCTTGGAAACATTTTTGATCTCCAAGCCTATAAGCTCTGACTAATTCTTCATCACTCATATCAATGTATTGTTTCATAAATTAAAATTTTGATATAAGCGTAAATGTCTCAGTCGATAGGCAAAAATTTTATACAAATTTATATAATATTTTTTAAATAAAACAAATTTTTATAAAAATGGATTAAAAAATTAAATAAATATGGCTCTATTTAAAAAAAGTTAATTCGTTTAAATAATCGTTTAATAAATAATGAAAGAAATCAGAGTGGCAGAGTTAAAGATGTGGGTAAGTCAAGAAAACGAATATTAAGTAAAAGGATAAAATTTTAATAATTTTATCCTTTTATTTAATAAAAACATTATTTATGTTTAACTTTTCATGTTAAATATATTTGTTATTTTTGTAAAAAATTTAAATTATGGAATATACAGCTGAAAACATAGAAAAGATGCTGGCTCTGACCAAAGAGGGTAAACGTGAATTTT
>JAPXMM010000112.1:7373-8469 GCA_033809015.1 Bacteroidales bacterium | reverse complement strand
TTTATTCCCATTTCTCAGCAAATTTGTAATTTCGTCTAAAATTTCATTATGATATACAATTTAGGTATTTACAATACCATTTTAAATCAGTTCGTTGCTGAAATGAGAGATAAAAATATTCAAAATGACTCAATGCGATTTCGTACTAATATGGTCAGAGTAGGCGAAATTATGGCTTATGAAATTAGCAAACTTCTTCCTTATAAAACAATAAATGTCGAAACCCCATTAGGTGTTGCTGAGTCAAAAATATTAGCAGAGCAACCAGTTTTAGCTACTATTTTGAGAGCTGGCATTCCTTTTCATCAAGGTTTTTTAAATTTTTTTGATAAAGCATCTTGTGCTTTTGTAACAGCTTATAGAAACCATTTGCATGGAACTGAATTTAATATTAATGTAGAGTATGTCAGTACTCCTTCTATTGAAAATAAAATACTTATTCTTTGTGATCCTATGCTGGCTACTGGTAATTCCATAATTCTTAGTTATAAAAAATTATTGTCTCATGGTGTACCTAAACAATTGCATATCGCATCAATTATAACTTCTCAATCTGGCATAGATGATGTATCTAGAAATATTGACCATCCTGATTTCCATATTTGGTCTGCTGCTATTGATAAGCAACTTGATGAAAATTATTACATTGTTCCTGGGCTAGGAGATGCTGGTGATCTAGCTTTTGGTAAAAAAGAATAATAATTATCTTTAATTTTTATTTTAATTTAGTAGAAATATTCTCGCATGACTAGTGTTATAAGTTTTTTATTTAAAAACTTTTATTTGCTAATAATCGGTGCTACTAAATTTATGTTTACTACTACTACAGCTAAAGTTGCAGGGTTAAATTTTTATGAAGCTTTTTTTGTAACTGCTCTTGGTGGTATAATGGGTTATTTTTTCTTTTATTATTTTTTTGATGGCGTTATTCGTTTGTACAACATTATTTATAATCATTATAGAAATCCTAATAAACCGCCAAAACCCAAAAAAAATATTCCTTATAAAAAAAGAAAAAAATACGTCAAGTGGGTTAGACATTATGGATATTGGGGATTGATAGTTTTCACTCCTTGTTTTATTTCTATTCCATTGG
>JAPXMM010000112.1:0-7363 GCA_033809015.1 Bacteroidales bacterium | reverse complement strand
CACTTTTGCTATAATCATATGGGCAAGTATTTATACCTTTGCTTTATATTTTAATGAAATGCTTAATATTTTATGAGAAAATTATCTTTATTATATGAAAATATTAAAATAGCTATTTCCGCTATTTTCACTCATAGAACAAGAGCTATTATTACTATTTTAATCATTGCATTTGGTATAATGGCTTTAGTCGCTATTTTATCATCAATAGATGCCATCAAAATGTCTTTTGCTGAAAGCTTTTCACGCATTGGTGGACAAAGCTTTTCTATTACAGAATTACCACAAAATAATTCTGGTAATAAAAATGATAGAATAGAAAAAACTCCTATTTCTTACGTAGAAGCTGTAAATTTTAAAAATCATTTTGATTATCCTTCTATTGTTTCTATTTATACTTCCGTTCCTAATATTTACACTCTTAGATCTCAATATGCAGAGACTAATCCTAATATTCAATTAACAGCAGTGGATGAAAATTATCTAAAATCTTCTGGATTGACTCTCGAAAATGGAAGAGATTTTTTGAAACAAGATATAGAATCATCTAAACAATATGTAATATTAGGTAAAGAACTTGCTAACAATTTATTCCCTTATGAAATTGATGCTATACAAAAAGAAATTAATATTCAGGGGGTACGTTTTACTGTAATAGGAGTTTTAGAAAAAAAAGGTTCATCTTTGGGGAGTAACATTGACAGAATGTGTCTGATTCCTATAACTACTGCAAAAAAATATTTTATTACTACCCAAACTAGACATCGTATTAATGTGATGGTACCTGATGCTTCTAAATTGGATGAAGCAATAGATGCTGCTACTAGTCAGTTTAGGCAAATTAGAAAGTTAAGTGTAAAGCAAAAAGATAATTTCCAAATACGAAAAAGTGATTTCATCGTAAATACATTAATGGATAATATTAAATATCTAAGTGGTGCTGCTGTAGTTTTAGGATTGATAACTCTTTTAGGTTCTACTATAGGCTTGATGAATGTATTACTGGTAAGTGTAACAGAAAGAACTCAAGAAATCGGCATTAGAAAAGCATTGGGAGCAAAAAAAAGTGATATTAAAACTCAATTTTTTATTGAGAGTATCATCTTAGGACAATTAGGTGGCATCTTGGGAATAATTCTAGGAGTCTTGAGTGGTAATCTGGTCGCATATTTATTAAAAATAGGGACAGTACTCCCTTGGGCATGGATGATTTTGGGGTTGGTCATTTGTTTGATTGTTAGTATTTTAGCAGGTCTTTTGCCAGCATCGAGAGCTGCTAAGCTAAATCCTATAGAATCCCTTCGTTATGAATAAATTAAAAGATAAAAATTTTATTCCACTTATTTTATTAATGATGCTTTTAGCTACTTCTTGTAGTGTGCCAAAGATGTATCCAGATAAAAAATTTATTGTAAAAAATGAAATTAAAGTTAATTATGATACCTTAGATACATTTCAAACCATTAATAAATCTGATTTTAACTCATTTGTTCGATTGAAACCAAATAGAAAATTCCTTTTTGTTTTTAGATTTTATAGTTCTATCTATGCCTTTGCTGATCTGAAATTAGAGGATAGATCAAGTATAAAACAGCAAAAATATAATGACCGAATAGCTGAGAAAAAAGAAAAAGGTAAAAAAATAAATTATGAAAGAGAACAAAAAAAATTAAATAAAGGTTTTAGAAATTACCTCTTAAATCAAGTGGGCGAACCTCCTACTTTTTATGATCCACATATTTCAAAAATATCCACTGAACAGATGCAATTATTTGCTAAAACAAAAGGATATTTTTATGCAAAAGTAAAAGATAGCTTAATAATGTCTGGCAAAAACAAGTATAAACTGTACTATGAGATAGATCTGGGTAAACCTTATGTGATATCATCTATAGATTGGACATTCCTAGATACTAGCATTAACCAAAATATTTTAAAAAATTTATTTGTAAAACCTTTAAAATATAAAAATGCTTTTTTATTTAATAATATTAATTGGCAATATTTGAATAATTCTTTTGTATTAACAGTTTTAGATTATGCTGCTGAGCTACCATTAAAAACTGGTATTGTTTACGATGAAAATTTATTAGATGAGAATAGAAATTTGCTTGCTACGCATTTGAGAAATAATGGCTTTTATAAGTTTTCTAAAACATTTATCCAATATGAGGCTGATACTACTATTGGAGATTATAGAATGAATATTAATACTTTGATTTTCCCATATCAAAAAAAAATAAATGATACAATTATTTATTTACCATTTCAAAAATATAAAATCAGTAAAATATATATTAATTTGGGATATAATCCATTATTGAGTAGAGAAGAGTTGAAATTAGACACTGTATTATATATTTCCACTTTGAATTTAGATACATTTTATTTTGTTTATCCAGATAATTTTTATTTTAAACCCAAAGTAATAGAAAGTAAGATAACGCTTAGACCAAATCAATATTATTCAGAACAACGAGGTTATAGAACAGAATCACTGCTGCTGGACATACCTATTTTTAGTAATACTCAGGTAGAATATATACCAGATTCATCGCGACAAGGTAATTTTTTAGTTGCAAATGTTAATATTAATAGATATGACTTGCAAAGATGGGGTATTGATTTTGAAACTACTACCTCTAGTGGTATTTATGGCGTTAATACTACTATATCTTATCTCAATAGATCTATTTTCAATGGTGGTGAAGTATTATTATTTCAAGCTAAAGGTGGTTTAGAAGTAGAACAATTATTTAGTAGTAATAATCTTTTCAGAGCTTATTATTTCGGAGCAGATCTATCATTATCTTTCCCAAAGCTAATGATACCATTTATAAAAAATATTAAAACAACTGTAAATACTAGACCTAGTACTCAAATACAATTATCTTATTTATTCCAAAAAAGGATACAATATAAACGTACTCTCATAGCAGCTAGTTATAATTTACAATTCAATGAAACTAAATATAAATATCATCAAATTCAAGTACCATACATTAATTTAATTAAAATAAATCCAGATAGTGCATATAGTGAAGTAATAAATCTACTCCCTAGCAGATTAAGGTACGGCTACGAAGATTATTTATCTGTAGGTGCTAGATACAGCTATACTTTATCTAATAAGGGGAAAAATAATGAACAAACTCCATATTTATATTTTAGATTTAATGGAGAAACTAGCGGAGAGCTTTTCTGGCTATATTATCAAATTTTTCCACTAAATACTGACCAGATAGGAGCATTAAAAGTGTGGAATATACCCTATGCTCAATTTATAAGGGCTGATGCTGATTTTAGGATATATTTCCCTGGTGAGAAATATGTTTTATCTGTCATTAGAGCATTTATAGGTATGGGCTATCCATATAAAAATAGTATGTATATGCCTTTTGAGAGGACATACTCTATTTCTGGTCCCTCTGAAATACGTGCTTGGCCGTATAGGTCTATAGGTCCAGGTGAATACAGTTCTACTAATAGTAAAGATTCTTTGATAGAACGTGGTTCTGAAATAGCTGTTATACTTAATCTAGAAACCAGATTCAAAGTATACAATTTTATTAATTTAGCTCTATTTGTAGATTTAGGTAATGGATGGTCTGTTAGGAATAATGCTCTTTATCCTGGTGGTAAATTTGAATGGAATAAATTTTATAAGCAATTATATATGGGTACTGGAGTAGGACTCAGATTAGATTTTAATATTATTGCTATTCGTTTCGATTTTGGATTTCCTTTATATAATCCTTCTTTGCCTATAGATAATAAATGGTATTCATTTAAAAAATCTATGAATAACATGAATTTTAATTTTGGCATAGGTTACCCATTTTAAAAATTTTAAAAAATTTTTTAAAAATTCAACTTTTTATATAATTTTGCCAAGCAAAAGATTAAAAAATATGGAAGCAGAGATTATTCATTACAACATTCCATTATGGGCTATTATCCCATTTGTACTAATGTTATTAGCTATTGCTATATGTCCATTAGCTTTCCCAGCTTGGTGGGAAAAAAATAAAAATAAATTACTAGTTTCACTTCTTTTAGGTGTACCTACTGCAATATGGATGATTGCACAAGGACTTTCATCCAATTTGGCTGATTTACTAATTTTCGACTATCTACCTTTTATTATTCTTTTAGGATCTTTATTTACTATTACAGGAGGAATACATTTGAGAGGTGATATAGAGGCTAAACCTGTACATAATTTAATCTTTTTAGCTTTAGGAGCTGTACTTGCCTCGTTTATGGGAACCACTGGTGCAGCAATGTTGCTTATCAGACCATTAATAAAAACAATTTCAGAGAGACAATATAAAACACACACAATATTGTTTTTCATAGCTATAGTGGCTAACTGCGGTGGCTTACTCACTCCATTAGGTGATCCTCCATTATTCTTACTTTATTTACGTGGCGCACCTTTCACATGGTTTTTTAATCTTTGGAAAGAATGGGCTTTTATAAATGGTTTATTGCTATTAATTTATTTTCTAGTTGATACATACTATTACAAAAAGGAAGCTCCTGAAAACATTAAATTTGATAAAACAAATAAAGAACCATTAAAATTAGAAGGTAAATTAAATTTCTTGGCTCTAATAGGTATAATTTTATCAGTAGCTTTTTTAAATCCTCATTATATTCCAGCAATGCAAGGAAATGAATATATGAATTTCATCAGAGAGGGTGCAATGCTATTGTGTGCTTTACTATCATTATATTTCACTCCTAAACAAGTTAGAAAAGATAATTTCTTCACTTGGCAGCCTATTATAGAAGTAGCATTTTTATTTTTAGGAATATTCACTACTATGGCTCCAGCTTTATTATATCTAGAGTCTAACGCAGCTTCATTTGGATTAACTCAGCCTTGGCAATTCTACTATGCTACAGGTGCTCTGAGTTCATTTTTAGACAATGCACCTACTGCTATTTCATTTTACCAATTAGCTTATGGACTTGCTAGCGCTCATCAGGGTACTTTAGTTGCTGGCATCTCTCAAGAACTACTCGCTGCTATTTCTCTTGGTGCAGTAATGTTTGGTTCTATGACATATATTGGTAATGGACCTAACTTTATGGTAAAATCTATTGCAGAAGAGAACAAAATCAAATTACCCAGCTTCTTTGGCTACATGTTTAAGTTCTCATTAATAGTGCTATTACCAGTTTATATAATTGCACAATTAATATTTTTATAAAATTTTATATATCACAATATAATTTATACTCATTTAATAAGCTCGGGCAAAAAGTACTCTATGTTTAGATGGATTACCTGTAAGTATGCAAGTGCCATTTTCTGATTTCACATCTAATGGTATTAGTCTGATAGTAGCTTTAGTAAGTTCTTTGATTTTTAATTCTGTTTCTGTAGTGCCATCCCAATGTGCCCACACGAAATTGCCATTTTCGATTTTTTCTACAAATTCATCCCAATTGTCAGCATTAAAAGTGTGAGATTCTCTGAAGTCAAGTGCTCTATTATATAGATTTTGTTGAATGTTTTCAAGATAATTTTTAACACTTTCAACAATATTTTCTTGAGATAAATTTTGTTTTTCACCAGTATCACGACGAGCAAATTCTATAGTGTTATTTGCTAAATCTTTAGGACCTAGAGCTAGTCTGAGGGGTACTCCACGCATTTCCCATTCAGCAAATTTCCACCCTGGAGAGTTATCATCGCTATCATCTAATTTCACTCTAATGCCATTATTTAATAATTGGTTTTTAATATTATTTAGTTTTTCTAAGACTAATGATTTTTCTTCCTCAGTTTTGAAAATAGGTATTAAAATTACTTGTGTAGGAGCTAATCGCGGTGGCAAAACCAATCCCTTGTCATCACTATGAGTCATTATAATAGCTCCTATTAATCTAGTAGAAACGCCCCAACTAGTAGCCCACACATATTCTAATTCATTATTACGATTGAGGAATTTAACATCAAAAGCTTTTGCAAAATTTTGTCCTAAAAAATGACTAGTTCCAGCTTGTAGAGCTTTGCCATCTTGCATCATTGCTTCGATACAATAGGTGTCTTCTGCACCTGCGAAGCGTTCATTAGCAGTTTTTACACCTTTTATTACTGGTATAGCCATGTAATCTTCAGCAAATTTTGCATAAATATTTAGCATACGTTCAGCTTCTTCTATAGCTTCTTGCCTCGTAGCATGAGCGGTATGCCCTTCTTGCCATAGAAATTCAGTTGTTCGTAAAAATAATCTAGTACGCATCTCCCACCTTACTACATTTGCCCATTGATTGATTAATAATGGTAAATCTCGATATGATTGAATCCAATTTTTATATGTACTCCAAATTATGGTCTCTGAGGTAGGACGTACTACTAGCTCTTCTTCTAATTTAGCATCTTCATCTACTATCAGTCCTCGTGAATTAGGATCTTTTTTTAATCTATAATGCGTTACTATAGCACATTCACTAGCAAAGCCCTCTACATGCTCTGCTTCTCTACTAAAAAATGATTTAGGAATGAATATAGGGAAATATGCATTAGTGTGTCCAGTATCTTTAAACATTTTATCTAGAGCAGATTGTATGTTTTCCCATAGAGTAAATCCATAAGGTTTTATTACCATACAACCTCGCACAACTGAATTCTCTGCTAAATTGGCATGCTCTATAATATCTAAATACCATTGAGAATAGTCCTCATTTCTAGGTGTTATAGCTTTTTTCATATTAGTATATTAATTAAATATTTTGCAAAATTATAATTTATAGTTTAATTAACAAGAATTTAAAAATCAAATAATTTTATCTTTTATATGATAAATATTGGCTCTATCTCAGAAAAATCTCTGCACTTGTAAACACCCCCAACCTCTTTATAAGAGGGGAATACGGTGTAATACCTCTTTTCTGAAGGAGGTGTCAGGCTTTGCCTGACGGGGTATTTATAAAACTACGCTATCATCATTGGGGCCACAAACTTGCAAGCTTATAGCTTGCTCAAACAGCGTAACCCCTTCAGTCCTACACATTTTGTTTTATAACAAATCATTTATAAAGGCGGTAGATATTGTTAGATTTCATGAACTTATTAAAGAGGAAATTAGAAAAATATTTAAATGTTATAGAATAAATATGTTTTAGACATCAAATCGCTGTACCGCTCCCATGCCCGCCTATCCGACGCTGCCAAATTCAATAGCCTCCCTGTATCTTCTATAATCTTATCCGCAAGATATTTCCCTTTCACTACAAACCACATTATGTAGTTTGTTAAATACTTCGTAGCCACTCCACGAAACTTATAATATATCCAGCTAACAAAATTTGTAATCTTCTTATGAACAGTGGATACACTATATATCCC
>JAPXMM010000111.1:0-8507 GCA_033809015.1 Bacteroidales bacterium | reverse complement strand
AGAGTATGGAAGCTCACAGGTGGAGTGATACAAAACTACATGAATGGCCAGCAAATATATAGCAGTGGGCACCTAGACAAGACACTCTATGCTAGTCCATATATGGTGATGACAGAGAAGGAATATACCAAGCACTACTATATAGAGGGTGAACGTATATGCTCTAAGATAGGTAGTGGTTTCCAGGGAGCACATACTCCACCTACAAGCCACCCAATAGACTTCATCGCAGGTAGTGCACAAATATGTTCTATGAAGCTACGCGAAATGGTAGATAGAAATGTACAGTGTGCTAGTTATAATGGAGATATATATATAAATCCAGATCTACCTCCTGCACACAATGATGGAAATGAATATGAAAAGCTGCAATATTTCTACCACTCCGACCATCTCGGCTCCGCCTCCTTCATAACTGATATAAGTGGCTATGTAATGCAGCACCTCCAATATTTCCCCTACGGCGAGCTATTCGTCTCCCAGCGAAACTCTGAGTTTGATACCCGCTACAAATTCACCGCCAAGGAGCTAGATAACGAGACCAGCTACACATATTTTGGAGCGAGATACTATGACGCAGATTTAAGCAGCTGGTTATCTGTTGATCCTTTATTGGATAAGTATCCGAGCACGTCATCGTATATGTATTGTAGCGGGAATCCGGTGAAATTGATTGATCCGAATGGATTAGATGAATGGGAGGTTAATAAAAAAGGAGAGGTACGTTTTGTAAAAGAAAGTGAAACACATATACTGTATGAAAAAGGTAATAGAAATAATTATATAACAGTAAAGGATAAATCTATATTAGATCAGTTATCAAAATCAGGTGAAAAAAGTAACTATACACTTTCAGTAGCTGTTGGAGATGAAAATAGTCAAGACGATATGGTAAAATCTTTTAAGTTTCTAGCAGATAATACTAATGTTGAATGGAGAGTGGATAGATTTCTTGAAGGTAAAGAAAATAAATACTCATTAGGTACATTGCATAATGAAACTTTTTCTCCATCATCGGAAGATATGGGACATTCTGGTGAATCAACTATAGCTTTTATACATTCACATTGGAATGCTAACCCTTCAATGTCAGAAGAAATTAGTAGTATGGGATGGAAATATATAAATAATGAAGCTTGGATAAGTGGAGATAGTTATTTTAAAATTAATTCAAATTTAAAAAATTCAATATATTATACATATTTTCCTCAATCTGGTAGACTTTGGAGTGTTGAGGGTAATAAACAACCAAGCTTCATAAGAAACATAGGAGATAATTATAAAAGATTTTTCTTTGGTACAATAAATACAAGATAAATATGAAGAAAATAATAATATTTATAATTATTTTATTTTTATTAGAATCATGTAATAATAAAAATAATAAAAATTCTACATATAATAATGATAATAAAAATATAACTAGTAGTTTTATATTAAATAACGACATCATGAAAAAATTTAATAGGTATGTTTCTGATATGAATTTTGATAGTACTGTTATTTATTTTATAGAATTTTATGTTAAAGATAAAACTTTTAACGATAAGGATACATTTGTTAGAATATCTTATAATTTTTGTGATAGAGATATAGAAGGCTATAAAGGCATATTAATGATTGATAGTAATATAGTAGCAATTTGTGATAAAAATAATATTGGTCAAAAATTTTATAACAAAAAATATATTTTTTACGTTCCATATAAAAAATTTGAATGTAGAGATGATACACTTATTTTCATGAATTTACTTATATTAGATAATGGAAAATTCATAGAAATGTGGGGCATAAATGTGTAAATAATAGAATAATGAAATTTAGGAATATTAATTATATAAAAAAAAATTTTTTTGATAGCAGGTACAAATTCACCGCCAAGGAGCTATACAACGAAACCAACTACACATACTTCGGAGCACGCTACTATGATAGTGAGCTGAGTGGATGGCTGAGTGTGGATCCTATGAGCGATAAGTATCCATCGCTATCGCCATATTGCTATACTGCGAATAATCCGGTGGTGCTGGTAGATCCGAATGGGGAGAAAGTGTATATTGTAGGAGATGCGGCAGATGAGGCTACATCACAATTACAGAATAATTTTAAGAATATAAAAATAACAAGAAATGAAAAAACAGGCGAATTATCATATGAAGGGAAAGCTAAGACATTAAAAGAGCAGTTTATAGTTAAAGCTATTGAAAAAACAGACATAGAAATACAAGTTTCCGCAGGAGATAGGCCTATATTATATAAAGGTGAATATGCCATAGGTATTTATATGGGTAACGAAATTATGGAGGAAAATGGTGAAAGAAAAGCTATAGGATATCAATTTGTAAATCCAAAAGGTTTGGGTAAAATGGATGAAAATACTCATAGTTACATAGGTGAGTCTATGCTTCATGAAGTAGCTGAAGCATTTATTGGTTGTGAAATTGCATTAAATAGAAATACTGGATCTCCATCCGCAAATGAACCAGGCTCTACTTATAAAGATGCACATAAAAGAGCAAATTTAATTTCGTGCGGAGAATATCATAAAGTACCTATAATAGATGGAGCAAATATACCTAAAATAAAAAAGAACATTTACGGTTATTATTTGGATAGAGATACTGTTATATATGAAAAACGTTGTGATTAAAGATATAAAAAATAAAAAACAATTTTTAATTTTCTTATTAATAAATTTATTATTATCATACTACTGTTATAGCAATAATGATACAGTAGCAATTAATAATAATAAAGATACTATACGAGCTAAATTCAAAATAGCATCTATAAAGAAAGTAGAAGGTTTCTGCAGATTCGATTGCCCGAGATGTACTTTCAGGTATGTAAAGACGTTAGGTATATATTATAAAAATAGTGGAAGTGTTGATTATTATTACAGAAGACTAGGCTATATTAGAAAAGCATATTATATAAGTGTAGAATTACAAGACAAAAATGCAGAATGTCAGATATATCATATTTTATCATTAAAAGAACCACGTAATAGGAAAAAGAAAAGTGAAAAAATAAAAATAGGCGAAATTTATGATTTAAAAGTAATAAATTATCCTATAAATAATGATGAAATTAGATATTATAGCTCAAACACCTTCGTAACTATAGATGGTATAGAATTCGATTTATGGAGTATAATGTGTGGTGTGCTTATACCAGTTAATTTAGATGGTTTGTATTATTATCAAATAACTGATTAGAATTTTTTAAAAAAATAAATATGAATAATCATAGAATATTTTCATTTTATTTTTTGTTAATATTTAATATTTTATTTATCAATAATATTTATTGTTTTAGTATTGATATTGATACAGTAGATACTGATTCTATTAAAAAAGATACTATAAAAGCTAAATTTCAAGTAATATCTATTGAAAAAATAGAAGGTAATAGTTTATATGATTGTCCAAAATGTAAATTAGGGATAGTTAAGTTTCAAGATTATTACTATAAAAATAATAAAGCTATAGCATACAAAATAAAACAAAAGAGATTCATCAGAAAAGCATATTTAATAGAGGTAATAAACTTAGTCGATAAAAAACAATATGTAATTTTATCATTAAAAGAACCACGTGATGGGAAAAAGAAAGGTGAAAAAATAAAAATAGATGAAATATATGAATTACAAGCAATTAAATATTATGATAAAGACAAAAAACCAAGTCATTTCATATATAATATTTCTATAGATAAAATTTTATTTAAGTTAAATTATGTTGGATGTAATTTATTATTACCATTAAATTTAAAAGGTTTATATTATTACGAATAAATTTGAAAAAGATTATTAATTTTACCTAATAAAAATATTGTTTTATGATCACCGCCAAGGAGCTAGACAACGAGACCAGCTACACATATTTCGGAGCACGCTACTATGATAGCGAGCTGAGTGTGTGGCTGAGTGTAGATCCGATGAGCGATAAGTATCCGAGCACGTCGGCGTATATGTATTGTAGCGGGAATCCGGTGATATTGATAGATCCTAATGGCATGTGGATAATAAATCCTCCTTCAAAAGAAGATTATGAAAGGTGTAATGTATCAGAACAAGCACAACAAAGATTTGAATCAATTTTACATAATATAGAAATTTTTTCAAAAAATGAAAATTTTATCAATGCTTTTTCACTAACAACTGGTTTATCTAAAGATAAGATAATTGAATATTTAACTTATGGAAAAGGACCATCAATAACTCTCATAGAAGGATCTGATGCTCATGCTAATGATGCTAATAATTTTACTTTAGGTGCTGATATATTAAATTATTTAGGTAGTATAGATAATAATGATATAGAAAAATTAGCGCTTAGTGCTTTTGGTGTTGCTATGGTTTTGATAGATGAATTAAGTCATTGTGGAGATATGGAATATAATAAAGTAAATACTAGTACGGGAGAGAATATTAATAATCCAGGTAATCAAACATTTAAACTTTCTCCCACCAAACATAGAGGTGGAGATAGTCAAATTTTTGGATTTGGAGTAAAAGTTGGAGTTGTTGCAGTTGACTTCATTAATGCTATAGGTATTCCATTCAAATCTGGACAAGTTATTATAGAAAAACCTAATCCATCTGATGATATAGTGTTTCCATCTTCTAATTTACCTACTATTCCACAATATAATATTAAAGAATTAAAATATATTGGATTAGATTTGTTAAATAATTAAAAATTATAATATGTTAGAAAAAATTTTAATTTTATTTATTTTTTTATTTTTAAATTTCTATTCATTGAAATCGCAAGTAAATGATAGAGACATATGTGAAATTTATTCTACTGTAATTTATGATTTAAAACATCAAATAAAAGAAGATTATTGTCAGAAAGATGTACATATAATTAAAAGTCCATTAATAATAAATGATTTTGTTAATTATTTAGAAATTTATAAAACATTTTTTGATGATAATTTAGTAAAAAATAATATAGATTATACTAAATTTATTAATAAAACAAATATAAAAGAAATTAATTGTAATTTTAATAATATTAAAATAATAAGCGGATGTGATTATTATTCGCATACAAAAAAGTATGCCCGTAAAAAAACATGTGTTTGTTTATTTTCAAATATTGCCTTTTATGATAATTATGCTTTTTTTAATGTTAGAATAATATTATCATATGATAGAGTTTATACCAATTTTTATTTTTTGAGAAAAAATAAAAATTGGGAGTTAATATATTCATCTATAGGGCATGATTAGTATAATACTTTTTAAAAGATTCATTAATTTTACATAACAAAAATATTTTTATGTACACCGCCAAGGAGCTAGACAACGAAACCAGCTACACATATTTCGGAGCGAGATACTATGATAGTGAGCTGAGTGTGTGGCTGAGCGTGGATCCGATGAGTGATAAGTATCCATCGCTATCGCCATATTGCTATACTGCGAATAATCCGGTGGTGCTGGTAGATCCGAATGGTATGGAATTTGATGAAGCAACAGATAAATACGTTCAAAAATTGGAAAATGAAATATCAATGAGACTAAAAGTATATAATGATAGAATGGAGAAACTTGATATATCATCAAAAAAATATGGTGAATATCAAAAACAAGTAAATGAATATAATAAAATATTAGGTGAAATTTCTGAGTTAAGAAATGATAAAGACAATATATATACAATGAATTTTGGGGTTAATATAAATTCAGATGGAGAATTTAAATATGCAGGTCAAAATGAATCTGGGCAAAATGTATTTAATATAAATATAAAACAGAGCTCAGAGATACTAGCATGGACTTTTGATGAAATGGCCCATGAACTAAAACATGCATATCAATATTATGAAGGTAAGCTTGGATTTGCAATAGCACAAAATGGTAGTCAATATAATACTAATAACTCTAGAGATTTAGAGGTACAAGCTAAATTTAGAGGAGATTTATTTTTTGGAAATACGATGACGCATAATAAAACGTTTGAACTTATACAACCCCTATATGATCCTGCCATTTATCCAGGTGATGTAAATCTACCAAGTCAATATGATGGGTTTCCAGTTTATCATTATAAAGAACAATTTATTTATAATATGAATAATGATTGTCCAAATTGTAGAATATTATTTAATAAATAAAAAGTTATGACCAAAAAAATTTTATTCATTTTGTTTATTAATGTTATGATAATTAACCTATATGGTCAGAGTTTATACTTTGGTGTGAAAAAATTTGGTAGATTAGAACTTATTAATGACTCAATTGGTACAATTTGTTTAAATTCTTTTTATCCAGGGAAAAAGATAATTGATACGATTTATTATAGAAAAACAAATGATACTATGTGGATATCTACTAAAATAAAGGAAATATATTCAACAATAGTATCAGACAGTGCTATACCTATATTAGATGGTAGCCCAGTGATTATTAAGAGGTATAAAAAATTTGATGATAAAACATATATTCTCACTCAGCAATTTGTTTTACCCTTTGACAATATTAATAAACAAATAGTATTTAATAATATGCAACCACCATTAGAGTATGGAGAGATATTATACTTTTGTGAATGGCCTAGTAGTAAATTTTTGGTAAAAGAGCCTTATTTATCAGTGATAGGTGCTAAATATTTTACTATTAAATTTAATACTTTATATAATATTGGCCATTATTTTAATGAATTTCCTTTAAAAATTAAAAAGGGGAAATTAATACCTATTAGCAATGAGGCACAACAAAAGTGCTGGATTAATAATAATTATTATTTCCCTGTAATGAAAAAAAGTAAAAAAGAAAAATCTTATTATACAGTCGCTCAATACAGTCAAGATATAGGTCTACAAAAAACAAATTGTTTTCGCAATAAACCATTAATAATAAATATAAAGAAATGAAGATTAAATTATATATTTTTATTTTTATAGTTTTACAAAACATTACTATTAATTGTCAAGATTTAGGTTCGCATTACTATGGTAAAGGTGGTTTAGGACATTTAGAATTTATATCAGATAGTTTATGTGCTATAAGTTTTTTAAGTAATTCAGTGAAAGAACCTTTAATAGATACAGCCTATTATCATAGAAATGGCGACACAATTTTCATTTCTACAAAAATAAAAGATAGATATGAGATTAGAACTTATGACACGCAACCCAAATTTAATTGTAATGATTATGCTATATTAAAAAACATTTTTAGAATGCAAGGAGAAAAATTTAAAATTTTTTTTGAATTAGCGATACCTTTTGATACTACTACAAATGAATTATATTTCGAAAAAGGGAAACAGGATTTTTACATATATACACATCCAATCTTATACTATAAAGGTTACCATCGACTTTGTTTTCATTATCTACATTTGAGTTCTATAAATTATAATATTATAAAATTAATGAATTTAGAGACAGATCAATCATTATTTATGAATGAATTTCCCTTAATTATAAAACATAATAAATTAATACCTCTATCAAATAAATATATAGCAAATTGGATTTTTTGGAGAGATAATGGTTTTTTCTTCCCGAAAATGACAATTAGTAAAAAGCAAAGAAATTATAAAACTATATATATCGAAGATATAGCTTTAAAAGATATACCGACCTCTGTTTGCCTACCAGAGAACGAGGTGATATTGTTTGATGAAAATGGGTACTATAAAAAAAAGAAATTTAAAATTAACCCAAAATATAATCCTGATTAATAAAAAAATCTAATAATCAATACCCATGAAAGAACTGTATATGCAGTATTTGTTTTTATATGAACAGTATATTGGCCTGAGGAACAACAAATTTGATAGTCGTACTAATATACGCTATGGTAATGGAACATATAGTGAATATTACTATGACCCATTAAATCGCAGATTAAAAAATCTAAAAAGCTATGACGCAAATGGGCTAAAAATGCATGATATAGATTATGGCTATGATGGAGTAGGTAATATTTTACATCAATCTAATAATGGGGAATATGTATATAATGGAGCTGGTGGACCTTATAAGTATGATTATAAATATGATGAACTATATAGACTAATACATTCAGGAGGTAATTTCGAATCTAATCATAATGGTAACATGTATTACAATTTGAATATGAGCTACAGCCCATCTGGCAATATAACAAATAAACAACTATATGGTCAAACTTTAATAAATGGTGGAGTGAATAATATAGACTACAACAGAGACTATCAATATAATGGTAGACCTCATCAAGTAACTAACGCAGGTGAAAATGTATATGAATGGGATGGTAATGGTAATATGATATTTAGAAATACTCCGCAGGGCAGAAGGTATCAATGTTGGGATAATGAGGATAGGCTAGTAGCAGTGCATGATGAGGGAGATATGCCACAGATATCTGCATATCTATATGATGGAGGGGGCGAAAGAGTATGGAAGCTCACAGGTGGAGTGATACAAAACTACATGAATGGCCAGCAAATATATAGCAGTGGGCACCTAGACAAGACACTCTATGCTAGTCCATATATGGT
>JAPXMM010000110.1:0-8652 GCA_033809015.1 Bacteroidales bacterium | reverse complement strand
GCCAGTCTAATAGTTGGGTACAAGGATATAAAGTAATGAGAACTTATGACAATAATTACACTTTTGATGATATGGTTTTACCTATTTCTATTAATTATGATTTATTTAGTCATAAATTATTGAATGAGATATCTTATCAATGGAATAATAATGTATGGGTAAATAATACTAAAATTGAATATTATTATTCTAATTTTAATAATCTTGCAATTAGTGAGCTTAATACAATTAATTTTAGCTTATATCCTAATCCAACTAATGATTTTATCTATATAGATTTAATAAATTCATATAGTGATAATGTTAGTTTTAAATTGTATGATTTGTTAGGTAATGAAATTTTAAATACTAAACTAATTAAAAATAATAAAATCGATATAGCCGATTTAAATACTGGTATTTATATTTATCAAGTAATTTATAATAATAAAAAGATAATTAATGGTAAATTATTAATAAATTAATTTTTTTTTTAATAAAAATGATATATATTTGCAAATACAAACCCCAAAAATATAAAAATATGAGGAGATTATTTAGTTTAATTTTCGTAATCCTGATATCAGGATTGATGTTTGGGCAGGTGGATATGGCCAAAAAAAACAGTATGCACCTGCAAGAAACCCAAACTGTAAAACCAATGGTCATTAGCCAACAAGATGAGACCAATAGAGTCCAAAGAGGTTTTCAGCTAAATGATCAAAACAAGAGCAAACTTGTGGATATGGCTTTGAAATCAAACAAAGTCATAACTGGCAGTTTCACTTTGAATACCCCAGTATATGTTCCTGGGCAAACAATGATTTTAGAATTTACTTTTACCTTTAATACTTCAGATGTAGAGTATGTAGATGGTATCAAGCTTACTTTTCCTACAGGTATAACTCCATTAGCTACAAATACTTCACCTAATATTGATGCTTTATCATTACAGCCCATAACTGGTAATGAAGTGATCTGGGGTGATGTAACCACACCTTCTGGAAATGGTGATCTAGAACCTGGTACTTATGATTTTCAAGTGGCAGTATCGGTAGGTGCTGGATTGACTGGTACACAGCAAATACAATGTCTCGCCACTGGTGATGAGTGGTCTTGGAGTTCGCCACCGCACCAAATTAATCAAACACTTACTATTTCACAAGCATTAGACCATAATGTTGCAGTATCTAGTATATTATTACAAAATATGTATAACACTGGTACTGTTATTCAACCTCAAGTAAAAATAATTAATATAGGCTTAAATGATGAAACAGTAGATATAATTTTCAAAATCAATGATGGTACTACAGATGTGTATACTAGTACAGTTTCTAATCATACCATTGCAAGTGGCGAAACTGATACTATTACCTTTAGTCCTGATTGGACAGCCAATGTAGTGGGTGATTATACTGCTACCTGTTCTATTACTACTACAGACGATGATCCCAGTGATAACATTTTAACTAAAACATTTATGGTATCAGACGCTATTTGGGGATATGTTTGGCTACATTGGGCACCTAGTGGCAGTGGGCTTTCAAAAGGACCAGTAAAATTAAATTTTGTAACAGGTGATATTGTATCTATTGGTAGTTATACAGGTACAGATCTGATATCTGGAGGTGATTTTGTAAATGGTACATGGTATGCTAATAATGCAACTACTAAAAAATTAATTACCATAGATACTACTTCTGGCAATGTTACAGTTGTTGGAGATTTAGGTATCGAAATAGATGGACTCACTTATGATGTTGCTTCAGATAAATTATATGGTACTTCTTATGATTATGATAGTGAAACTTCTAATTTATATGAGATTAATTACAATACAGGAGCATATACTTTAGTGGGTAATATGACTACAGGTATATTTAGTATAGCAGCTAATTCATATGGTAATTTATATGGTATTTCTTTTACTGATCAAAAATTATATAAAATTAATAAAACTAATGCACAAGTAACTCCAATAGGTTCATTAAATTTGGATATTGGTTATTATAATCATGATATAGCTTTTGATAGAGATAATGATAAATTGTATGGAGCACTTAGTAGAGATGACGATGGACCATTAGCATTAATAGATACTCTGACAGGACAAGCATCTATACTTAGTATAGTAGATCCACAATTTACAGTTTTAGCTTTCCCTTATGCTTATGTTTTGCCAGATCATGACGTAGCTGTGAAAAATATTTTAATGGATAATGTATATACTACAGGCACCGTAATACAACCCAAAGCTAAAATAGCTAATCAAGGGTCTACTAGTGAAACAGTAGATATTACTTTCAAAATCAATGATGGCACCACAGATGTGTATACAAGTACAGTTTCTGGTCATGCAATCCCAAGTGGTGAAGAACATACCATTACTTTTTCACCAGATTGGACTGGAGTTGTAGGCAGTTATACAGCTACTTGTACAGTAACTGCTACTATAGATGATAATCCTAATAATAATACTTTAACTAAAACATTCATTGTATCAGATCCTATGTGGGGATATGCATGGAATGCATCCGATCCAAATGGAAATGTAGCTGAGGGACCTGTAAAGATTGATTTTCTTACAGGACAGTTAACATCTATTAGTAGTTATAGTGGCACAGATTTCATGCCGGGTGCAGACTTTATACAAGATGAATGGTATCTTAGCAGCTATGACAGTAAAAGTTTATTAACTATTGATACTACTTCTGGTGATATGAATATTATTGGCAATATGGGTTATGCTATGAATGGACTCGCTTATGATGTAACTACTGACAAATTATATGGATGTGCATCAGTTAGCGGTAATTCAATTTTATTTGAGATTAATTATTATAATGCTTCAGTTACTCAAATTGGTACTATATGTAGTGGCTCTATCATTGGGATAGCTGCTAATTCACATGGCAACCTATATGGTATTAATATTACAGATGATAAATTATACAAAATCAATAAAACTACTGGTGCTGGTACAGCTATAGGAAGTCTAGGATATGATATATCTTATGCACAAGATATAGCTTTTGATAGAGACAATGATAATTTATATGGTGCTTTATATGCTGACAATGGGATATTGTGCATTATAGATACTCTCACTGGTGCTGTAACCATATTTAATGAAATACCAAATGAAATAACTGGTTTGGCTTTCCCGTATTCATATACAAGGCCTGATGTAGATATCAAAGTTAGCAATCTTCAATTACCACAATCTGGCTGTGGTTTGCCAGCAAATGTTACTATTACTGCAACTTTAAAAAATATAGGCAATAATGATCTATCTAATATACCTATTAATATTTCTATAAATAATGGTACTCCTATTACAGAGACAGTGGCAGGACCGATACCATCTCTTACTACTTTGGATTATACTTTCACACATACTTTTGATTTCTCCACACCTGGCACATATAATGTGAAAGTTTATACGTCTTTGGCTGGAGATGAAAATAATAATAATGATACTATAACTGGTGTAGTTAATAGTTTTGCTCCATCTTCTATACCTATTACAATTGATTTCGAAAATGCTAATTTATTTGATCAGTTTACTATCATTGATGCTAATAATGATGGGAGCACATGGTCATATATAAATGATGCTAGTTATGCACATAGTGGAACCGTCAGCTTAGCATATAAATACAATTTAAATAATGATGCAAATGACTATTTCTTTAGTAATTGTATAGAGCTATTACAAAATGAGTCTTTTAATGTATCACTATGGTATAGAGCTAGGGGTACAAGTTATCCAGAATCATTTGAGGTATATTTAGCTACTGCTCCAGATCCATCGGCTATAATAGGTTCTCCTATTATTACTAAAACAAATATTAATAATACTACTTATCAAGAAGCTAGTGCAGATGCTACTGTTTCTGCTGATGGTATTTATTATTTAGTTATTAAGGCTACTAGTGCTGCTAACATGTATTATCTCTATATAGATGATATAAAAATTCGTAAATTACTTGATCATGACGTAGCTGTAGCTGAAATATTATTGCAAGATACTTATACTACAGGTGCTACAGTACAACCGAGAGTAAAAATCGCAAATGAAGGCTTAAATAGTGAAACGATAGATATAACTTTCAAAATCAATGATGGCACCACAGATGTGTATACAAGTACAGTTTCTAGCCATGCAATCGCAAGTGGAGAAGAACATACCGTTACTTTTTCTCCAGATTGGACAGCTACTGCTGGCAGTTATACAGCTACTTGCACAATTACTACAACAGATGATAATCCCAGTAATAATACTTTAACTAAAACATTCATTGTATCAGATCCTATCTGGGCATTTGCATGGAATGTATATGATCCTAATGAAATTATTGCTGAAGGACCTGTAAAAGTAAATCTAGCTACGGGAGAAATCACAAAATTAGGTTCTTATACAAGTGAAGATTTAATACACGGTGGCGACTTTGTAAAAGGTACTTGGTATGCAAGCAATAGAACTAGTAAAACATTAATCAAAATAGATACTACAACAGGAGTACCTACTACTGTTGGAAGTACTAATGTTGAAATTTATGGACTAGCTTATGATCATTCAACTGATAAATTATATGGAACAAATACCACTTCTGGCAATTCTATTTTGTATGAAATAAATTATCAAAATGGATCAACTACACAAATCGGTAATATATGTAGTGGTACTATAATAGGCTTAGCAGCAGACATCAATGGTAACTTGTATGGCATTAACATGACAGATGATAAATTATATAAAATTGATAAATCTAATGGTACTGGTACAGCTATCGGAAGCTTAGAATATGATATTGCTTATGTACAAGATATAGCTTTTGATAGAGATAATAACATATTATATGGAGCTCTATGTAGAAATGAAGATAGTCCATTAGCTATTATAAATACTACAACTGGTTCAGCTACTGTGTTAACTTTCATAGATCCTGAGCTAACGGCTCTAGCAATACCTTATACTTATAATGCAATAAATGATATCAGTGTAAATGATGTATTTAGCATCTATCCAAATCCTGCTAATGAACAGATAAATATTATTAGTAATACTAATATGACTCAAATAACTATTGTAAATAGTCTAGGCCAGATAGTAATGGCTGCAGAACCCAATGCTGATTTTTATCAAATAAATACTAGCACTCTACCAGAGGGTATTTATACTACTAGAATAACCACTAATAATGGACTATCAACAAAACTAATTGTTGTATCTCACTAATAATAAAAACTAATACATAAAAAGAGGGCTTGAAAAATCAAGCCCTCTTTTTTATTTTTATAAATTAATTAACATTAGGTCAATTAATAAAACGTATTATATGGATAAAACAATTGTGTAATTTTAAATTTAACATTTATCTATAAAATATTGTGTTTATTTGCTTTAAAAATTGAAAAAGGATGTTTTTTTTAGAATTCAGACTTCCATATTAAAAAATTTTAGAGTAATTTTGCAAATAGATAAGAGAAACTATGTTTAAACATAATTATTTATTTATTTTCATAATAATATTGACCACAATTATTGGCTGTCAAAGAAATGAAAAAATTAATTTCGAGAAATTAACTCCTCATAAAACTTTTTTGTATGTAGATCATAGGGATGATACGACTTTTACAATTAAAAGAGCCAATTATGATGTGAATGTCTATTTATTAGCAAATAAAAATTTTTTTACTAGAGGTACAGTAATATTGCTGCATGGATGGGATCTATCGCCATTATCCTGGTGCGATCAGACCAGCTTCTGTAATGAATTATTATCAATGGGTTATCATGTTATCATTCCTGATTTGGGCAAAAGTGTTTATGCTTCTCAATATTATCATGAAACTATAAAAACTATGGCTATGTATCCGCAGTTACCATTCGTTTTAGATACTTTATTGCCATTTTTACAAGATTCTATACATATTTTGAATAACTCTCATAATAATTATTTAATAGGTTATTCCATGGGAGCTAGAGGTGCTCTGGCAATAGCAGAGAATACAGAAAATATCTTTAGCAGATTAGTACTTATATCTGGTGAATATGATCAAACTCTAATGCCAGAAGATAATATTCTAACTATGTATTTTGGTTCATATCAGAAATTCCCTGAAAGGTGGGAAGGTAAAGATAATCTATTGAGAAATATCGATAAACTAAATATTCCTGTTTTGATATTACATGGCAAAAATGACGATGTGATTTCTGCTTTACAATCAGATACCCTTGCTAAAGTTTTAGAAAATAAAAATAAATTTTATATAAAAACTATTTATAATAACTATGGCCATGACTTTGATTTTGTTCAAAAAACAGTAAAAGACGTAAATGTTTTTTTAAATAAAGACTTTTTGCCACTTAATTAGCCTAAATAATCATATTAGTGTTTATCAAACATTTGTTAAAATTTGTAATTTTGTTTAATTAATTTTTTGCTATGAAAAAAATAATTTTAATAATAGCTTTATCTTTGCTATATTTAATAGTTTATAGTCAAGATACCATTAAAGTGATGTCTTATAATTTATTAAATTATGGCAATTACACATCCTATTGTACTACAAGTAATAATAATGTGAGTGAAAAAAATGAATATTTAAAGACAATTATTGACTATGCCTTACCAGATATATTAGGTGTAGTAGAGATCTCACCAGAGGACACTTACATTGATGGATTAAAAAATAATGTGTTAAATCAAAATGGTAGAAATTATTATGCTAAAGCACCTAAATCTAACTATTCTGGCAGCTCCATAATAAATATGCTTTATTATGATAGTAGGAAATTGACGCTTTCTTTTTGGACCTCACTAGCTACCACTTATAGAGATATTAATATTTACACTTTTTATTTTAAAAATGATGCATTAGAAAATGGAGATACTGTATATCTCACTTGTATAGTTATGCATCTGAAGGCAGGAGATACAGACGCTGATGCTTCTGATAGAGCTACTATGGCACAAACATTAATGAATTTTTTAAACAATTCTAATCAAAATACGAACTATTTAGTCATGGGTGATTTTAATCTTTATAGTTCTTCAGAAGGAGCATACCAGCAACTGACTAATTTCTCAAATTCTAACATTAGATTTTATGATTTTATTAATAAATATGGTGATTGGTCAAACAATGCATATTTCTCTCCATATCATTCTCAGTCTACTCATACTACTTCAGATTGTTTTAGCGGAGGAGGATTAGATGATAGATTTGATTTTATTTTAGGAAATATCAATACTATTACTGGTGCTAAAGGATTTAAATATCTTGCTGATTCTTACACAACACTTGGACAAGATGGACAACATTTTAATAAAGGATTATTAGATAGTCCTACTAATAGCACTGTCCCATCAGATGTTTTAGAGGCTTTATACGGGAATAGTGATCATTTACCAATTATTGCGAAATTTATTGTAGATAATACAATGTCTGTAAATGATTATTCTCTTCCTATTGATTACTATTTGATTGATAATAAATTATATATAAATTTTATTAATCCATCATTTACTGATATTTATATTAAAATATTAGATGTGCAGGGTAGACAAGTATATACTGACCAGATATCATCAGATATACAGCAGTATATATTAGATATGAATAATTATAATAAAGGTGTATATCTTATTGATATATATAATAATACTAGTTTTACTTCATTTAAAATTCTAAATTTTTAATAATAAATTTTACTATTAACTTTGTAAAAAATATATACAGATGAAAAAAACATTATTAATATTATTTATAGTCAGTGCAAGTGTTATGAAATTATCTTCACAAATAGATACTACGTTTGTAGAACCTAATTTGAGTATAGAACCTAAACTAAGCTCCAAGCCACAAATGTTTTTCGTTTCTTTTTATCAAAATTTCTGGTTTGATCTTGATAAATCTCAAAAAGATAGCATGACTTTAAATGATTTCCAACCATCCTTTGCAGCTAATTTTATTTATCCAATTATGCTGGGGAATAGTCAATTTGCTATAGCTTGTGGTTTAGGTATGAAAATAGATAATATCAGATTTCAAAGTGATTTGATTTCCCAGGATTCTATTTTTTACTTTAATCCACAAGAGAAATATAAAAAACAAAAATTAGTTTTGCCATATATCTATTTACCTGTAGAGTTTTCATATACCTCAAAAGGAGAGAATACCTTTCGTATGGCTTTGGGAGGATATTTTGGATTGAAGATGACCGATCATATAAAGCAAATAAATAAAGATTTTAAGCAAAAAATTTATAATTTAGATAATTTAGAAAAATATTATTATGGCGTATATATGAGGATTGGTTATAAAATAATTAACTTAAGTATTAATTATAATTTATCTTCGGTATTTGTAAGCAATGTACCTAAAAATATGCATACATTATCATTAGGGCTCACAATGTCATTATTTTAAGAGATTTTAGGGGAATATCGATTCGGTAATTGTATATAAAAAGTAAATATAGACAGAACAAACAAGATGTTAAAAAAAATAATCATAAAGAAATAGAAGAAAAGTTTCTTAACATTTTTGTTTAAATTTCAGTATTATATATTTTTATTAATTTTGCAAAAAAGAAAATTTTATGGAATATACAGCTGAAAACATAGAAAAAATGCTGGCTCTGACCAAAGAGGGTAAACG
>JAPXMM010000109.1:0-8855 GCA_033809015.1 Bacteroidales bacterium | reverse complement strand
TATTTATTGAATAAATTAATTGAGGATGTGGGGAGGATGTTGAATTTAGCGGCGTCAGATCGACGTGCATATTATGAATACATAAAGCTTAGAGCTAAACCAATAGAAACTCTAACATAAATAATTTTTCTTCTCTGCCATTTCTCCATTTTTATTTATTTTTGTAAAAATAATCTCTCTATGAAAGGAATAATTTTAGCTGGTGGCTCCGGCACTAGGCTTTACCCTATTACTCTTGCTATTAGTAAGCAACTTTTACCTGTTTATGATAAACCTATGATTTATTATCCTTTATCTACTCTGATGATGGCTGGTATTAAAGAAATTTTAATCATTTCTACTCCTCAGGATTTGCCCAATTTTCAAAAATTATTAAAGGATGGTTCACAATGGGGATGCTCATTTTCTTATGCTGAACAGGTTGTTCCTAATGGATTAGCTCAAGCTTTTGTAATTGGCGAGTCTTTTATCGCTGATGATAAGGTTTGTTTAATACTCGGTGATAATCTCTTTTTTGCTAATGGTTTTGCTCAGTTATTACAAAATTGTAATGAGCCTGATGGAGCTATTATTTTTGCTTATCATGTTTCAGATCCTCAACGTTATGGTATTGTTGAGTTTGATGATAATTTTAATGCTATTTCTATAGAAGAGAAACCTATTAATCCTAAATCTAATTTTGCTGTTCCTGGCTTATATTTTTATGATAATAATGTTATTAATATTGCAAAATCTTTGAAACCTAGTGCTAGAGGAGAATATGAAATCACTGATGTTAATAAAGAATATTTAAAACTTAATAAATTAAAAGTTAAAGTTTTATCTAGGGGTACAGCTTGGTTAGATACTGGTACTTTTGAGAGCTTATTGCAAGCTTCGCAATTTGTCCAGGTAATCGAACAAAGGCAAAATCTGAAAATTGGTTGTATCGAAGAGGTGGCTTATAGGATGGGATTTATTGATGAAAATCAATTAAAAAATTTGGCTATTCCTCTTTTAAATAGTGGTTATGGCAAGTATTTGTTATCTATCTTAGATAATTAGTTAAAGTTAAAATTTTTAAATAATATGATACATATTTTAGTAACTGGTGGTGCGGGATTTATTGGTAGTTCTTTAGTAGAAAAATTACTTACTAATCCAGAGTTTTTTGTAATTGCTGTAGATAATTTGTCCACAGGTTCTTTAGAAAAATTACCTAAAAAAAATCTTGATAGGTTTAGATTTATTAAATTAGATGTAAATGATTATAATGATATCAGTGCAGTTTTTTTTAGTTATCCTATTGATTATGTATTCCATTATGCTGCTGTAGTCGGTGTGCAGCGTACTTTAGAGCAACCTTTTAATGTTTTAAAAGATATTTATGGGACAGAAAATATTTGCAAACTATCTAAAAATACTAAAGTAAAACGTTTTTTTTATAGTTCTAGCTCTGAGGTATATGGAGAGTCAGTTGAATTTCCACAAAATGAAAATACTACGCCTCTTAATGCAAGACTTCCCTATGCAGCTGTTAAAAATTTAAGCGAAATTTATCTTAAAACATTTAATCAAGAGTTTGGCTTACGTTATTCTATATTTCGTTTTTTTAATACTTATGGTCCTAAACAAAATCCTGATTTTGTAATTAGTAAATTTATCAGACAGGCTTTCAAAGAAAAGAGAATTACTATTTATGGTGATGGTTCTCAAACTCGTACTTTTTGTTATATAAATGATAATGTTGATGCTACTTATAATCATCTATTGCAATGCATAGAAAATCCCAATTTAGATCCTAAAATATTTAATATTGGTAATAATAATGAAACTCTTATTATTGAATTGGCTAATTTAATTAGTAAAATCACAAATACTAATGCTGAATTGGTATTCTTACCTGCTCTCAAAGAAGGTGATATGAAAAGACGTTTGCCAGACATTACTAAAATGAAGCAATTACTTAATAGACCTTTGACTTCTTTAGAAGATGGAATTAAAGAAATCCTAAAGGATACTAAATTTATTCTTTAGGATTATTTTTTTAAATATTTTAATTAATTTTGTGAAAAAATATACATTATGAATGATTTAAATAATCAAAACATGGATAGTGCTAATACACAAAAGTCTAGCAATAAAAAAACTGCTTATATTATTATAATTATTTTGTTATTAATCACCAATGGCATTTTCATTTATCTTTATTTCAGCTCTCACAATAGATTTGAAACAGCTGTTGTAGAAAATCAAAAGAATATACAAATGTCTTTAGAGCTTAAAAATGAATTGGATAGTATAATGACAGAATATAACAATATTAAAGAAGAATATGGTTCTTTAAACATTAAATTAACTAATCAAGATAGTATAATACAGCAGCAAGCTAAAGAAATCGAGAAATTAATAGCTTCGCAAGCAGATTACAATCGTGTAAAACGACAACTCGATAGATTGAGAAATATCACTCAAAGCTATGTTAGGCAAATAGATAGCTTATATAGAGTTAATCAGGTTTTGACTGCAGAAAATGTAAAACTCAAAGAAGATCTTACTACGCAAATTAGTAAATCTTCAGAATTAGCTACTATTAGTGATTCATTAACTAAAACTATTAATGCTGCTACTTATATGGTAGCCTATAATGTATCTCCTATAGCCTATAGATCACGAGGCAATAAAGATATTCCTACTGATAAAGCAAGTCGTACCAATAAATTTAATATTTGCTTCATTGTAGGAGAAAATAAATTAGTACCTCCAGGTGATTATACTTTATACATTCGCATTGCTAGACCAGATGGACTTATTTTAACTCAAGGTAGCTATAGTTTTGATTATCAAGGTAAAACTCTTCAATATTCTGAAAAGGTTACTATTAAATATAATGGAAAAGCTCAAAAAATATGTCTTGATTATGCTAGAGATAATCTGAACCTTATCCCTGGTATATATTATTTCTCTATTTTTACAAATGATTATTTGTTAGGTGAGGGCAGTTTGAAATTAGAATAATAATTCTTATTGTCTCATTATCTCATAATGAATAGTTTTATTGATTCTTTTTTTCAACTTTTTTATCCTAATTATTGTTTAGCATGTAATAAACATATTTCTAATAATAAAATTGTTTTATGTGAAGAATGTTATTCACAATTAGGTTTTACTTATTTTGCTAACTATATTGAGAATCCTCTTTACGAAAAATTTATTGGACAAGCAAACATCGAATATGCATTTGCACTATGTTATTTCTATAAAGGTGGTATTCTGCAACATTGTTTACATGCTCTGAAATATAATGAACGTAAAGATGTAGGTATTTATTTTGGCAAGTTGATTGGTAATGAACTGATAAATATTTATCCATATATAGATCTCATCATACCTATTCCATTACATCCTAAAAAAGAAAAAATAAGAGGTTATAATCAATCAGAAATGATCGCCAAAGGTATCAGCCAGATTTTGAATGTTCCTATTAATACTAATGATGTTTTGAGAACTAAATTTACTGAAACTCAAACTAAAAAATCTAAATGGGAGAGATATGATAATCTGAATGGTGTCTTTGCTATTAAAAATACTCAAAAATTTGCTAATAAACATTTATTAATTGTTGATGACGTTATTACTACTGGGGCTACTACTGTTTCACTAATAGAATTATTCAAAAATATTCCAAATGTCAAAATTAGTGTAGCTTGTATTGGTACTCCAGATATAATTTAAAACTCTTAATATTTTGTAATTTTACTTTTTTATGTCATAAAATGAAAGGAATTATCACTAAAAGTACAGGTAGTTGGTATTATGTCAAATTAGACGACACTTCAGAATTAATACCTTGCAGAGTAAGAGGTAAATTTAGACTACAAAATTATAATACTACTAATCCAGTAGCAGTAGGTGATTATGTAGAAATATATGTAGAAGAAAATAAAAAAGAAAAAACTGGCATAATTACCAATATTTATGATAGAAAAAATGCAATTCTGAGAAGAGCAACTAAATCTGGAGTTACCTATCAAATAATTGCTACCAATTTAGATGGAGCTTTGCTAATGATAACCCCACATCATCCATACACTCCTATGGGATTTATTGATAGATTTATTGTGCTCGCCGAGGCATACAACGTTGATGTTAATTTAATATTTCATAAATGTGATTTATACAACGAAAATGATGAATATTTTAATACACTTTACAATATTTACAACCAGATAGGATATAAGATTTTTTTGACATCTATAATAACATCCAATGGCATCGATGAACTAAAAAATTATATAAAAGACAAAACATTTTTATTAGCTGGTCAAAGTGGTGTAGGAAAGTCTTCATTAATTAATAAATTAGATAGTTCTAAAAAGATAAAAACTCAGGAACTTTCAGACAAATATAAAAAAGGAAGGCATACAACTACTTTCGCTGAAATGTATTTCTTGTCCTTTGGCGGAGCTATCATAGATACTCCAGGTATCAAAGAATTTGGAATACCAAAATTCGAAAAATGGGAACTAGGACATTGGTTCAGAGAATTCAAACCTTTCATCTCTAAATGTAAATACAATAATTGTACACATGTTAATGAGCCAGGGTGTGCAGTAATATCAGCCGTAGAAAGTGGAGCAATAAACCCTTTGCGTTATAAAAATTACCTCAATATTCTGCTAGAAGATTTGAATTAATATATTTTTTTCTAAATTTCATTTTTTTTTAAATAATATTGCAAATTATTTTTTATACAAAAACAATAAATTATCACATTTATTTATGATGGAATACAAAAATAACCCTAAAAGTATCAAATATCATGTTAAAAAATACTTAATAAACAATAAAGATTATTATAAGGTAAAAGAAGTATTAGATTTCCCAGCTGGTAATGGAATAACATCACGTATTTTAAAAGAAATAGGAGCTAATCCGATACCTATGGATCTTTTTCCTGAATATTTCGAAATAAAAAGTATCGAGTGCCAAAGAGTAAATATAAAAGATGGTTTGCCTTTAAATGATAAATCTGTTGATGCTATTATTTGCCAAGAAGGTATTGAACATTTTAGTGATCAATATGAAGCTTTGAAAGAATTTAACCGAGTTTTAAAAGATAATGGAATCCTTTTAATTACTACACCAAATTATTCCAATCTCAGAGCTAAACTTAGTTATCTATTATCAGAAAGCGAAAGATTTAATTCCAAAATGCCTCTCAATGAACTAGATGCCATCTGGATGGTAGACACTGATATTTCTGATGAAATATATTTTGGTCATATTTTTTTAATTGGTATACAAAAATTAAGAACTTTAGCCAAATTGTCTGGGTTCAAAATCAATAAATATATTTTTACTATAGTCAAATTTACTTCACTTTTATTTTTCCCAATCTTTTACCCTTTTATTTTTATATCAAATTTACTTGCATATCATAAAAATATTAGAAAAAATTCGATATATAATCTTGAAACAAAAAAACAAGTTTATGGTGAAATTTTTAGACTATCTATAAACCCTAAAATATTGATTAGTAGTAGTATAATGATAGAATGTATTAAAGAACAAAATTATATCCTTGTAGCTAAAAGACTAAAAAATAAACATGAAAATTTTGGCATAACATAGCAATAAAATAATCTTTTTAATTAGACGTTTAAGCAAAAACCAAATTATTATTGTGAATATATAAGCGAACCTAAATTTATAGGAGTGTAATTTTATTTGTTATAAAATTTTTTTTGAAGAATCACATTTGTAAATTAAAAGTGAAATATATATGAAAGGTAAAAAATGCTTCCTATCTGTCTGCTGTTAAGCAATTTAAACAATTATATTTTTATTGTTTAAAATAATCTATGATATTTAATCAAAAATATTTATATATTATAAATCAATATTGATGTATATTTTATAGAATATTTTTTGAAAATTTAATTTTTATTATTTTTCTTAAAAATTATAATTAGACAAGTATAGATAGTAATTTATTTAACTAACTATATCATAGATTATTTTGAACATTTATAAAATGAAAAATCTCCGATAGGAAATGATTTGATAAAACATATAATTCCCCAATGCGATATTAATCCAAGTTAAGAATTAATTTTAATGCTATTTTTTATAAACAGAAATATTTGTAAAATTTTATTATCTAATCGCCTATTTCAAAATATTTTTTAAATTTTTACTTTATTTTTTTATAATTTTACAAATTATTCTTAATCTATTTTAAAATATGGAAAAATGTATTTTTATAATTTCGTTCTTAATAATTTTCATTAATAATTTAATAAGTCAAAATATAGATAAAATACAGTTAGAAAATGGCAAATACATATTGCGTTTATCAGATTCCATTTATCCTTATGATAATTCTTCAAACATAGGTAATCAAAATATATTAACATTTAAAAATGAAAATAAAACTATCTTCATAAATAATGGTATTAAAGAAATAGACATTAATAATGGAGCTAAAGTTAAAATCATAGATACCTTAAAAGCTGATAGTTTATACATAAACATAGATAATGCTTCCTACTGCGAAATGTTAGTATTTTGCAATAAATTGGAAACAAAAGTAAATAATGCTAGTAATCTGATAATCAAAGGGTTAGTAAAAGATCTGAAAATTACTGTTAGCGAGTCTAGCTATATAAATGCCACAGATCTATCAGTATGGAATGTGAATGCAACTACTGATAAGGCGGCTAAACTCAATATAAAAGCAGTTAATCAATTAAATTTATTAGCACAAGGTACGAGTTTAATAAATTATTTTGGTACACCTAACAATATCAATATACAAAAATCTGCTGCATCAGATGTTATCCAGTCAAAAAAGAAAATTGATGAAAAGAAAGATTCATTAAAATTAGTTAAGTATTTTGCAATAATAATAGATCAAACATTGTATGATACAGTAAATAATGAAATAGTTAAGACTGAAACACCAAAAGTAAAAGATGAAGATTTCATAATGTTTGGTAGTCATAATAAGAATAGAAAATCAAAAGATAAAGATGAAAAATTTAGAGGAAATTGGCTTTCATTTGGCGTTTTATATACGAACTATGGACAGTCGCCATTATCTTTTTCTTTACCAAATAAATATGATGATTTATCACTAAATTTTAATAAATCTGTAGGGTTTCAGTTTAATTTTTTACAAATTTCACTTTCATTATCTAATAAAAATAATTGGGGATTAGTAACTGGAATAGGGATTCAATGGGTAAATTACATATTAGAAAAAATTGGGAACGTAGTAGAATATGACGATGGCATACATATAGAGCCAGATGATAATATTATCCTGGATGTAAATATTGAGCAAACCAAGTTAACAGCATCCTATTTAGAAATTCCACTATTATTTGAATTAAAAACGAAATCTAAACCTAAAATTGATGTTAGCTTTGGACTAGTATATGGATTTCAATTATTTAATTATTATAAATTAAAACTAACTAGCGAAATTGTCAACAATAAAGGATATAATTTAAATAGCTTCAATAAATCTAAAACTGGGTTAATATTCAAAATTGATATCAATCATATAGGATGTATGATACAATATAACTTTAGTAATCTTTTCAAACCAAACAAAGGTCCAGATGTTCATCCAATAGAAATAGGATTAATATTTAGCATATAAGATATATTTATAAAAAATTCTGTCTTTTAGACATAAAAAATTTTTTGCATAAATTTTGATGTAAAAAAAGTAATTAAAAACAAATTATTTATTGAAATATGGAATACAAAGATTATTATCAAATATTGGGAGTTTCTAAAAATAGTAGTGAGGAAGAGATTAAAAAAGCATATAAAAAATTAGCATTGCAATATCATCCAGACAAAAATCCTGGTAATAAAAAAGCTGAGGAAAAATTTAAGGAAATCAATGAAGCATATGAAGTTTTAAGTGATCCTGAAAAACGTAAAAAATATGATGAATTAGGTGCAAATTGGGATAAATATAAAAATTTTGACTATAACTACTATCAACAAGGACAAGGTGGATATCAATATAATATTTTTGATCTAGGAGATATTTTTGGACAAGGTGGCAGTAGTCCTTTTTCAGACTTTTTTAGAATGTTTTTTGGGTCAGATTTTAATTTAGATAATATGTATACTCAAGGTAGTAATAGGCAAAGCAGTAGAACTACCCGTAGTAGAACACAAAATAGACCAACAGAATATACAACTGACCTCAACATTTCACTGGAAGAAGCATATAATGGGACAAAAAAATTATTAAATATAAATAATAAACAAATACGAGTACCAATAAAACCTGGCATTAGAGAAGGACAAATTTTAAGAATTAAGAAAGAATCACATAATATACCCAATGTAAATGGTGATTTATTAATAAACGTTCACATATCAAAACACCCAAAATTTGAAAGGAGAGGTGATGACCTATATACAGAAGTAGAAATGGATCTATTCTCAGCATTGCTAGGTGGTGATATAATCGTCCCGACCTTAGATAAACCTGTTAAAGTGAAATTAAAAGAATGTACACAACCTGATGAAATATTAAGAGTAAAAGGTAAAGGTATGCCTAACTATGAGAATCCCAATAAACATGGGGATTTGTTCATAAAAATAAAAATTAAATATCCGAAGAAATTAAATAACGAGCAGAGGAAATTAATACAGAAGTTGAAAGAAAATATGAAGTAAGAGAGAGGCAAGGGAGGAAATGATAAATTATTCATATTTTTATGTTTAAAATAATTAATGATATTAATATCATATAAAATTTATTATATATATTTGCCAAAAAATCAATATTTATGAAGACTTTAGTAGATAACATTAATCAGCATCTGGCTATGAGTAAGGAAGAC
>JAPXMM010000108.1:0-8990 GCA_033809015.1 Bacteroidales bacterium | reverse complement strand
TTATTTATACTTTTTAAAAATATACTTCTATGATTATTATCAAAATTATTCCCGTTAATTGTTAATGTTATTGCAGGGTTTGTATTACTGGCATAAATACCATAATACAGATTTTGAAAAGTATTTGACTGGTATTCAGAGCAAGGATATATATAAGGATTTAAACATAATGGTTTAACCTCATAACTTGCATCAATGCTGGTAATACCATTGCCTCTATGTATTGTAGAATAAACACCTGTTGGGGCTGTATTTTGGAAAGTACAGCCCAAAAATTTGACGCCTTTCACATTATTTAAACTTACAAATGTTTCAGGGAGTGTGCCTGGGTCTGATAGTTGTGCATTTGTTTCAAAAGTGCAGTTATAAAAATAGCTGAAATTATCAATTTCACGACCATTAGGTAAAATATTATGATAAGAAAGAAATTCTATTGCTTTTCGGTTGTTAATAAAATTAGCATCTTTTGCATGTATAATACCGCCTGTATAAGCCCATAGTATATTTCCTACAGCATCTTTTTGGCAGGTGGTAATGGCACAGCGGGCGTTTTCTATGGTAGCACCATTTTTTAATTCCACTACTCCCTGATTGCTTTGCGGATATTGAGATAAGTCTCTGTTGCCCCAGACTTCTATGCCCTGCCACATAGTACCACAGGCATTAGTTAAGGTGCCTCCATCTAATATCAATTTTGCACCTGGCTCAATAATTATTTTGGCTTGTTTTATAAAGCTAATTTTTTCTCTTATTGTTAATGTATTTCCTGATTTTACTATTAAATCACTATTAATATATTTATAATCATTCCAATTCTCATCAGAAGTAATCTCAATAGGTGTAGAAGAATATATAAAATTATCACAATTACAGGTACAATAATAATTTTCATCATAAGGACCTAATATAGGGTCAGAGTCATCGCAATCTTCTTGATTTGGGTCACCTGGACAGTCTGTAGGTTTTGGACCAATACCCCACCAATAATAACCATCACCATCTTCATCACCCCATAATACTTCATATGTAGTAATATTGTCAGTTGGATTTAATAATGCTCTTATTTGTTGTAAATGATTTTGTCCCGGTAATGTTTCTGCTGTAACTAAATATACATATCCATTTTGTCCAAAGGTTGGACCTACACTATTTTTAAAAATCCAATAAGTTTTACCAACTAATGGACTATTAGCATCTACTATTATATCCGGACCCCATCCTGTGCCCGATTGAATAATATCTCCGGCATGAATTTTTCCAAATCCAATTAAAGCCATAGAATGAGCATTTGGAGTTATCATTGAAGCTTGTAATGGACCATAATTAATGATTGATTCTTTTATTAAATCAAAATTAGGTGAATAAGCAGGAGTAACATAATTAGAAATTGTTACTATATGTAATGGGTCAGTACAATGAGATAAATCATCACAATCAAGTTCTGCTTGAGCCCAGGGAAAACAATTATCATCACATACGCCTATATCCCTGATAAAGTTTAATGTGTAATCTATAGAACCTCCATTACAACCATTAGCAAAATTATCACAAGATAAAATATGTTGTTCAGATAAATTTAAATCGATATGTTGATTATAATAAATATTAAATAACCCCTCAAGAGCAGCAATAGGTCCATAAATATAGCAAGTAGCTGGGCAAGGACACCAAATTTGCTGATCTTTTACAGATGTTAGCCAGCCATTTCCAGTTTCATGTATTTCCTGCCACCAATCAGGATCTCCATCCCAATAGGGAGAACTTGGATTATTTGCATTATGTTTTGTTCGCCAATCAAATGATTCTACTATCGTACTATTTTGTTTTTCTTTTGCAATTGTCTCCAATTCTGAAAAAAATGTAAATATTCCACCATTGTAATATTCAAATCCTTGTATATTATACTTTTCGCCAAAAATTAGTTTTTTTGTTGAGTAAGGTAACTGAGAATAAATTGTTTTTCCTGCAAACCACAACATTCTACTTTTGTGTATATTATTTTTAATATTATTTATTTTTATTGAATCTATTGAATTTTTATGTTTTATTTTTAGATAATCTAAATTTATATTAGGCTCGTCTTTTGTATTAAAATTAAATATTGTTAAATTAGCATCTACAATTTCAACTTTTAAATATAATGGTGTTGTTCTACTTAAATATTTTGTTTCCTCACCTTGAGAATAAAAATTAAAAGTATCTGTTAAATTAATCATATGATGAGATTCGAAAATCAAATATTCTTCACCTATATCTGTTTGTAAAATAATTCTAATTAAACTGGAATCACTTATAAGTTCTACATAACCGCTTATCCAAATCCCATATATTGACTCTTTTTCATTAAAATGATATAATATTGTGTCTTTATTTATTAATTTATTTATTTGATACTCTTTAGCATTTATTCTAAATGAAAAAATTAATATTAGAATAAATAAAATGTAATTTCTTTTTTTCATATTAAAAATTATTTAGTTATTATTAATTTATTTCTATGTATAATAAAATTTTTATTATCTTTAATAATATAAAAATATATCCCATTTGATATATTAGATAAATCAAAAGATGTTGAATTAATTATTTGCTTTTTACAAATAATTTCCCCATAATAATTATAAAGTTCAAAAGTAAAAGGCATATTTTGTTGGTTATTAAAGGAAATATTTATGGTTTGAGTAGCAGGATTAGGATAGATAATAAAAGGAGAATTAACAGAAATATTTTCAATTACACCATAAGTATTATAATAACATTCATTATAAGATGAATCAATATAGGAAAGAGTATCGTTTTCATAAAAACATAATAACATAAAATCACTACCTGTTATTAATGAATAACCACTATAAACTACTCCTTCGGTGCTACCAATTCCTTCTATCCATTTTTCTATAATATAAGATTGTGGTGAACATAAATTAATCACTTTTCTATATTGATCATTAATTTTAATTGAATCAAACCCACAAACAATTAAATAATCATTTTGAGTAAAATAAAATGTATCATTAATATTAGGTTGAAAATCATAAATTAGTTTTTCATTTGATTCTAAATAATATTTGTAATATACTTTTTGGGTTGAATCTTCTCTGATAAATCCATTAAGTTCCCAATTATTATGAAATTCATCTTCTGCTTTTAAAACTTTTTTATACATAGTATCATTAATAATAGTATCACCTTTAAATTTAATAAAATGTGTACTTTTATAATAAGGATTAGTTCCATTAATCAATAATACACTCCATATTTTATTTGTATCAATAAGTGTATGATATTCTTGCCCAAAACAAAACTGCATGCTTACAGCAAAAATTAATGTTAAAAGTATTTTTGTTTTCATATTTTTATATTTTTAAAATTAAAAAACAAATATACAACAAAAAATTTAAATAACAAAATTTTTTTTTAAATTTTTTTCATAATTTATTAGATTAAATTAATTTATTAAATTAGACGTTTAATTAACAACTAAATTATTACTGGTTTATTCTCGGTAATAGCTATATTTCTTATAAATATAATTGATTTTTAAATTAATTTATACTAAATTTACTTTTCTTTTTCAGCCACACAAAGAAAGAATCAAAGAAAATATCCTCTATAGATATAATGGATATTTTTTGAACAATTGCATTTGTTAAATTAAAGGGTGAAATTTATGAAAACTTTTAAAATATAGGCTATCTATTTGTTATTAAACACTTTATAATATTTTTATATTTTTGTTTAAAATAAGTAATGATATTTATTTAGTGATTTTATCATTTTTAAATTCTTTATTTATGAACATTTAATAAAAATATTTACTAAAATTTTAAATTTTCTTAATTTTTTGCATAATCTATAATATAAAAAGTATTAATAGTAATTTATTTAAATTCATATATCATTATTTAATTTAAACATTTTTTAAAATGAATAATTTAGCTATTATTTAATCGCCTATCTCAATAATAATATATAACAATAAAATAATAAATTTGGCTTCAAAAACATTAAAAAGTAGTTATATTACTTTTTAACAAATTACAAGAAAAATTAGTAAGTTTTTATGCTTTTGTATATTCTTTTGCAAAAGCTAATCCTTCCCTAAAAGCTTGAATGTTAATGTTTACAATATCATCACCTTTTTTATTAAACTGTTCCCTAATAGCATCTTCTATTTCTTGCTGTTCAAAACCCAGATAATGAGCTGCAGCACCTATAAGTACCATATTAGCTGATAAAGGAGCGTTTAGCTTTTTAGCTATTTCATCAGCATTTATGAGAACATGATTTTTATATTTACGAATTTCATTATAAACTAGCTCTAAATCAGGATAATTAGGGATATTAGTATATGGTTCAGAATTGGAAATAATCCAGCCACTTTCATCTTTTTTCTCAGTTTGTCTAATAAAATCGGAAGATAAATTTGTTACATTCCATGTCCATTCATATTCTTCTATATTCCATTGTATTCTGTTTTCTCTGAATACCCTACTAATATCTGCTTTAAGATCACAATCACTTATATTATCTACTAAGTACCTGTAATAATCATGTATGTTCATGCATTTATCACCTGCTATATAGCCTTGCATACCTGTTGGATGGTCAACTAATGGCTTGCAAATATTATAAAAACTTAATTCAATATCATCTACTGATTTCCATCCATATATTCCTTGACCACTGTCATTCCAACCATGAATACTAAAACCAGGGATAGTATTGGGCAGCCCTTTTCCAGCACCATCCCATAAATCATAAATTGCACAGGCAATATAATATTCTGAACGAAAACCATTATTAATATTCGATGAATTAGGCCATGAATGATTATGACTTCTACTTTCATTTGGAGGCCATCCACCATTATCAAATCCATATTCATCGTCTTCTGCCCAATAAGCAGCATCAAGTATCATGCGTATAGCTTCAGCCCAACCTTCAACCCATGCAAGACTGCTCGTGTTTTCTTTATCCCATCCATGATCAGCACATCCATTTTCACCATAAGGATATGTAAAATTATTACTTTGTAATTTATACATTGTATAATGGCCAAATTCGTGATAGGGTGTATTTTCTTTATCTCCAGCATGATCTGTTAAAAAAATATTTCCTAACATGTAAAAACTTCCTGTTATAGAAGGTGTTACATCAATATTAATATGAATTGTTAATCTTTTTCCTAACGGTCTATTTTCTGCTTCAAAATAGCGAAAACCATTATTAGCCCAGTGTACTGTTCTAAAAGCATCATAATAATTACTTTCATCATAAGCTAATATTGTTTCTATTTGATTCCACCCTGCATTTTGTGGTACCGATATTTGCTCTGAATTAACTTTATAATTACTTCCAATCAAATTAGTTGAATGTATTTGATAGTCGCTATTTGTTCTTGATTTAAAACGAAGAAAAAGTTCCATATTTTCTCCTTCAAATTTTTGATTTGTAGAATAATGTATTTCAAAATACCCATGATTATCTGTATATGTTGTTTCAATAGTTTCTGCCCATAATGCATCCTGATCCATTAATTTTACTTTTATTCCTGTTAATGCCACTAAAGCGGGATTGCCTAAATCATTATTAATTTTTGTATATAAATGACCATAAACAACACCTGTGAAAATTTTACTTTTTTCACCCGATATATTTGTTGAATCAGGTCCATCTCCAATGCTTTTATAATAATCCACAGAATCTGGAGGTACGGGTTTCATTAAGACAGCATAAGACAAACCTTGCATTTTTACTTCTCTGTATTCATCCTGCCAGTCATCTTCCCAATCTCCTATTTCCCAATTAATATAAACACTTGTATCAATATTTGATTCGGGAATATTACTAGGGTCTATATAGATACGTGTTGTATCAGGATTTTCTATAGGAGTAAACCAACGTCTCGGTAAATTCTGAAAATCTTGTAAATTCCATATCTCTATAGTATTATATGGAGTAAAATAAACCATTGCAGATGTTGAGATTTCTTTTTCAATAGTATTATCAGATGTAACAAATTGAATAATACTAATTTTTTTTGGATAAAATGGCAAATTATTAACAGGATAATTTACTGTAACTGTGAGTAGTATTGTATCTTCAGGATAATATACATTGCCTTTTATTACGGGTGCTATATTAGCACTCCACCCATCAGGTAAAATAAATTGTGTACTTTTATTATAAGCAAATGTAACAGTATCAATAAATTTGTATTCAATTGTAAAATTAAATGTGCCATTTACAATATTATATTCTTCGCTAATTACTTCTCCATATGCAGTATTTGATACTCCTGCAAAAATGGTTGAAACATGAATTATAAAGGTAACAATGATTGATATTATTAGCTTTTTCATTTTGTATTGTTTTAAGATTAGTGGTTAATAATTAATATGATAAGATTTTAAATTCCATACTATATTTGTATCAACTGATAAATTGTTAATGTATAATGTTTTAATTTCCTTACGAACTATACCAGTTTTTTCTCCCCAATAAGTATTATTATTAAATTTATTAGTAAAACATTTAATGTTTGTATACCATTTATTATTAATTTTTAATGAATCATAAAATTTAATATATTTAGTTCCTTCAATTTCAAAACCCAATTCCATGTTTTTTTTATATATAAAATTTCCATAAACAAAATAACTTGTCCATAAATGGTAGATTATAGGATCTATACAAACAGCAATTGCATTATTGTCTATGGTACCATTCACACTATGAAATCTTTGAATTAATTTTTCCCATTTATAATTGCCACTAGAAGGTTGAGCTATCGTTATATTTCTTTCAAATAAATAAATACTATCTACTGCACCAGATACAGAATCTTCATAAATCCAATAAGAGCCAACAGGGAAATCCACATAGTCTTTAAATTCCTGTGGCATGTAATAAGTAGGTATATTATCTCTGTCACAATCAGATGCTATGCATAAGATTGATATTATTAATACAAAAAGGTAAAATTTTGTTTTCATAATAAAATTTTTTAAATTACTTAAATGCAAATTTACAAAAAAAAATTCAAATAACCCAATTTTTTTTATAATTTTTTTCATAATTTATTAGATTAAAGTTTTATTAATTTTTCCGTTCTTATAATTTTATTATTATCCCTTATTATCAGATAATATAAGCCATTTGGCTCATCGGCTAAATCAATTATTATATGATTATTTTTCAAGTTAGGATTATATAAAATTTTCTGACCTATTGAATTATAAACCATAAGATTTATTTCTAATATATCAATATCTGATGATAGAGTTATTATTATTTTATCTTTAAATGGATTGGGGTAAATTTCAATTTTTTGTTTTTCCACCTCATTTATGTTTGATAGTATCCCTCTTTTATATATTTTATCAATAACACAAAATCCAGAATCTTTGTTTAAAAGATCCATTCCAATGAAAAAGGGACAAGTTAAATTAGTATGTAAACATGAATCTATTCCAAATGAGCCGTCGCCACCCATATCAGAATACATTAAATACAAAATACAACTATCCAATACATACATTGTTTTAATTGACCATTGAGCTACAATTTTATTCCATGTATTTCCAAAATCTGTTGTTTTATAAATTCCGTCTTTATCATAACCCGGTGGAGTACTACTAACAAAAAAACCTATTTTATCATTAATAAAATAAATATCTGTATAAAAACCAATTTGAAACAATGAATCTTGTTTAATCGTAAAAAATGAATTTCCCCCGTTTGTAGTTTTTCTTAAAGTTCCTATACAGCCAATAGTAGTATCAATATTCAATGCAATATAACCAGTATCATTATCAATAAAAAAAACAGAGGCTACTGTTTTATCATAAGTTGAGTCAATAATCCAGTTTGTTCCACCATTTGTTGTTTTTAATAAAATACCCTTATTACCATAGGTATAAACTATATCACCTTCACCGCCTGCAACCCAGCCAGTATCTTTATTAATAAAACTTAAGCTAAATAAAGTCAAATTAGTAGAAATGCCAATGTTTTCCCAAGTTAGTCCCATATCTGTGGTTTTAAGTATAGTGCCTTTTTCACCTACAGCGTAGCCCGTAGTTTGGTTTACAAAATGCACTCTATACAAGGAATTAGTTGTGTTTGATGGAATAGAATCCCAGTGCTCACCGCTATCGTTTGTTCGTATGATATAACCATTAGCACCAACAGCAACCACTGTATCGTAATTAATACAGTAAACGCCATACAATGGGTAAGTTGGCACAAAATTTAATTGGTGCCAGCCGATTTCTTGGGAATTTATTTGTTTTACCGGGAAAGCAAAACTCATAAGGAGCATTACAATAATTGTTATAAATTCTTTTGGTCTCATATTATTATATTTTTAATATTAAAAAACAAGTATACAACAAAAAATTGAAATGAACAATTTTTTTTATTATTTGCATTTGTTATCGTATCTTCCCCAGAATTAATAATTTTTCGATTGTTCAATAGTCTTATGGTTATTGAGGAAATCTAGTTTTTTAATAATATGAATTTATTGCCTACATAAAATTAAAATCAAATACCCATTAACATTTACATATTTAGTTTAATATTTTTCAGGGAAATCTGCTAAAAAAATAGACAATCTGATTTATAAACTTTATGACCTGACCGAAGAAGAAATAAAAATAATTGAAAATGGTTAAAATTATTGACAAAATATTATTGCATTACCATAGCACACGGTTTAAACCGTGTGCTATGGTAATGCTAACGAATAACTAATTTTTTAATAATATGAATTTATTGCCTATATAAAATTAAAGTTAAATACCCATTAACATTTTTTAATATTTTTCAGGAAGATCCAATGTATAATTTTTTAGCTTAATTTTTTTATTTTTCAATTACGACTTTTTCTCTAGCAATAATCTTATTTCCAACAAGTATTTTAAAGATATATATACCATTGCTTAAATCTGAAACATCAAGTGTGTTTAACAAATTGCCTGCAA
>JAPXMM010000107.1:0-9036 GCA_033809015.1 Bacteroidales bacterium | reverse complement strand
TTCCTATGCATGTTGACTATTCTGAAATGATGGCTAATCCACAGTACAATCCTTTAGATCCAGATGTTTACCTACGTGATGACCTAGAAACTTATGACACTGATAGAGAAGTAGATAGTGTAAAGCGTCTCGTACAATCTTATACCCAGAGAAAAGGTATTAACTTTATGAATGTCAAAAAACTAAGACCACCCACTGCTAAAGGCAATCCTAAAATTTATGATCTTTCTAATTTTGATGTTTCTTTTGCTTTCAACCAACTTTATATTCGCAACCCAGAGATAGAATACAATAAAAAGAAAGAATATACAGGCTCTATTGCTTATAATTTTAACACTAATCCTAAAAATTATGTCCCTTTCCAAAAAGTTAAATTCCTTAATAATAAATATTTGAAATTAATTGGCAATTTTAACTTTTATCTTTTACCTAAATCCATTTCACTGTCTACTGATATGTATAGACTATATGAAGAGAATAGATGGCGAAATAAAACCTCTAATTTAGTAATTATTGAACCAAATTTTATTAAAAATTTTACTTGGAATAGAAATTATTCAATCAAATATGATTTGACACGAAACTTGCGATTAGATTATACTGCTAATGCTAATGCACGCATAGATGAACCACCAGGTAGAATAGATAAAAGAGATAGCGATTATAGAGAAAAACGAGATTCTATAATCAGAAATATTACAAATTTTGGTAGAATAACTAATTTTAATCAAAGAGTACAAGCTAACTATAACCTGCCCCTCACATATATTCCAATTTTAGATTGGGTAAATGCATCTGTGCAATATACTGGTAACTACATATGGACAGCAGCACCACTATATAAAGATTCTACAGGAAAATATACAGAGTACCCTTATGGTAATAGTTTACAAAACAGTCGTACTTTTTCTTTTAATGTTAATGGCAATTTCAATAGATTATATTCTAAAATTAATTATTTAAAAAATATATTGAGCCCACCACCTCCTACTCGTCGACAAGAGGAAGATTCCACTCAAAAAGGCCCATCTATTGGTAAACAGATTTTAGATAATGTTTTACGTTTCTTGATGATGACCAAAAATATAAGTATCAATTATTCTGTTTCTGATGGTAATATGCTTACTGGTTACAGAGGTGAGCCACAAGCTCTCGGAATGGAGTTTAAAAATATGACACCTGGATGGGGATATGTATTTGGTTGGCAAGAGGACATAAGAGACAGATTAGTTGCTAATGATTTATTTACTAAGGATACTACTCTGAATACTCCATATATTACTAGTTATTCTGAAAATTTAAATATCAGAGCTACATTAGAACCTATTAAATATCTTTCTATAAATATTACTGCTATTAAAAACCAAAATTTGAGCAATAGAGAATATTTTAGATATAATGGAAGCGAATTTACATCTTATACACCAATTACTACTGGTAATTTTAGTATATCGATAATAAGTACTAAAACTACTTTTGCTAAAAATACAAAAGATTTCTCTAATAAAAATTTTCAAATGCTTCTAGATATTCGTCCAGATATAGCGGTAATGGTAGCTCAACGTAGTCCTGTGTGGAATGGAACCTTTGTTACAGATTCTATTTCTGGAATACTATATCCTGATGGTTATGGACCTACTTCTCAGAATGTTTTAATTCCTGCATTTTTAGCTGCATATACTGGACATAATCCAAAGAAATACGTTAAAACCATTTTCCCTTCTATTCCTTTGCCTAACTGGCGAATAAGTTATACAGGATTAAATAAAATCAACTTCTTTAAAAAATATTTTAGCTCAGCTACTCTTACACATGGTTATACATCAAACTATACAGTAGGCTCATTTGCCAATAATCCATTATTTTCTGATCCAGACGATGATGGTTTCACTACTGTCAGAGATGCTCTGCATAATTTTTTACCACAATATGAGATTTCCCAAGTTTCTATATCAGAAAATTTCAATCCTATTTTTGGTATTCAATTGAACTGGATAAATAGCTTAGTAACAACAGTGAATTGGAAAAAATCTAGAAATGTTGCTTTAAATACATCAAATGTGCAAATAACTGAAATCAATACTAATGAATGGGTGATAGGCATAGGTTATAGATTCAAAGATTTGAGTTTCGATATTCGCACTGGTGGACAAACCAAAACTATCAAAAGCGATCTTAATATAAAAGCTGATTTATCTATTAGAGACAATATAACTATTCTCAGACGCATTGTAGAAGAGATAAATCAAGTAAGTGCTGGACAAAGAGTCATCTCTATAAATTTATCTGCAGACTATCAATTTTCCAAAAATATTACATTAAGGGCATTCTTTGATCAAATAATCAATAATCCTCATGTAGCTTCACAATATTACAATACTTCAACTAATTTCGGCATTAGTATTAGATTTTCATTAGCTATGTAAGTAAACACATTTATAAAAATAAATTCTAAACTTTAATATAACCGCATAGGGAAATGTTATTTTTTATTTTTATACTTGCTGGCTTCGATATCATAAAAGGTCAGAACTGCAGATTTCCGGATGACTTGTAGTGAGCATAGCCGAACTATTTGCCTGATAGACTATGATTTAAAAAAACATGCAACAATGGAAATGGTTTAAGATAGTTTAAAAATAGTTTAAAGTAGTTATTTGTGTACATTTGTGGAAAATAATTTTAAGTTTAATATAGTTTAAACATTTTGCTTAAAACTTTTAAACCCTTAAACTATAAACTTCTCAACTAATCAACTCCTCCCTCGTCTCCCTCTCACCCATTCTCCCCCCTCTCCCAGTCACCAAAGTCTCCCCTTCTCCTCATCAAATTCCACACCACTAAAACTCACATTACAAAAAGTTAAAACATTTATTTTATAATTGTCCATTCTCTATGAGCGTTACGATTATTTCTATATTACGATCTTTGCCATTTGGGTCATAAGTATCTTTTAAATCTAATCCAAAAATTTTGGCTATCCCCTGATAGATAGAAGTGAGAAAACCACCACGATAATCTTTAATTAAATTATACGATGTTTTCTGTGTTTCTCTATTAATAAGTTTTATTAATATTTTCCCTTGCGAGCGAGTGAGATTCCTTAAATCTTTTTCATATTGTGCACGTAATTCTTTTTCTAATCTATCTTTTTCTTTTTCCAATATTTTAGAATTATTAATTGTATTGAGATATTTATTTATTTCATTTACTTTATTTGCAATTAATTTGGCATAAGGATATGCTTTTTTCACATCACGTACTAATTTTGTATAAGCGATATATTCTTTATTGGACCCTTCAAATTTATAGTAATAATATGTGATAGTATCCAATGGTATATATGGCAAGGTATCACCATGATAAACTATAGCTCTTATAGGTAATTGATCAGCATTATTTTGTGCATTAAGGTTAAAAACTAAAAAAAATAGTGGAATCAACAATAATTTATTAGATTTCATGCAACTTGAGATTGATTATTCTCATTTTTATGCAAATGTTGTTCCACAAATTTTTTATCTATAATAATTTTTGATTTATCGAGATTAGGAGTGTAATACATAAGATCTATCATGATTTTTTCCATAATAGACCTTAGACCTCTAGCGCCGAGTTTTAGTTCATTAGCATTTTGTACAATAGCATCCAGTGCATCATCACTAAACTCTAACTCAATATTATCGATTTCAAATAAAGCTTTGTATTGCTTAACTAATGCATTTTTTGGCTCAGTTAGTATGCGTTTCAATACATCATTATCCAAAGGTTCTAAAGTAGCTATAACTGGAATGCGGCCGATAAATTCTGGTATAAGCCCATATTTTCTTAAATCTACTGGTGCCACATACTGCAATATATCTTTATCATCATCTCTGATGCTATTTTGAGAAGCTCCAAATCCTATAGTAGATGTTTTCACCCTATTAGCTATTATTTTTTCTAAACCATCAAAGGCACCACCACAAATAAAAAGAATATTCGAAGTATTTAGATTAATAAATTCTTGCTCTGGATGTTTACGCCCGCCTTCTGGTGGTACAAAAACTATGGAGCCTTCTAATATTTTTAACAATGCTTGCTGCACACCTTCTCCACCTACATCTTTGGTTAAGCTGGGATTATCACTTTTCCTACTAATTTTATCTATCTCATCTATATATATTATACCCATTTCAGCAGCTTTCACATCATAATTAGCATTTTGTAATAATCTAGTCAGAATAGTTTCAACGTCTTCACCCACGTATCCAGCTTCTGTTAATGCAGTAGCATCAGCTATAGCAAAAGGAACATCTAAAAGTTTAGCAATTGTTTTAGCTAATAGTGTTTTGCCAGTACCTGTTTCACCAATTAGAAGTATATTAGATTTTTCTAATTCTACATCTTTGATATTAGGGTTTAATATACGTTTATAATGATTATAAACAGCAACAGATAAAACTTTCTTAGCATAATCTTGCCCAATAATATATTGATCAAGGAAATCATAGATTTCAGAAGGTTTTTTTAATTTTAATTTAGGAGCTTTTTTAGTCTTTGTCCCTTGTTGGTCAATTTGTTTTTTAGCTTCTTCGATACAAATATTACAAATATTAGCATTGAAACCACGTAGCATTAGCTCTACTTCATTTGCATTTCGTCCGCAAAACGAGCATTTTATATTTTCATAATCTTTTGTAGTCATAATAATAAAAATTATTTATTAAATAAAAATATACACATATAGCATAAAAATTAAATAAGTGTAAATAAAATACAAGTAATTAAAGAGGGAAAATTATTTTGTTCTATTAAGTACTTCATCTATCATACCATATTCCTTAGCTTCATCAGAACGCATCCAAAAATCTCTATCACCATCTTTCTCTACTTTGTCAAATGGTTGTCCAGTATGTAGGGAGATAATCTGATACAATTCATCTTTTAGTTTTTTGATTTCTTTAGCAATAATTTCGATATCAGTAGCTTGTCCTTCAGCGCCACCCATAGGTTGATGTATCATAATTCTACTATGTGGTAGAGCAGAACGTTTACCTTTGGTACCAGCACATAATAGCACTGCCCCCATAGAAGCAGCTATACCAGTGCAAATAGTTGCGATATCTGGAGCTACATATTGCATCGTATCATATATTCCTAATCCAGCATAAACTTGCCCACCAGGAGTATTCATATATAGAAAAACATCTTTTTGAGGATCTGTAGATTCTAAAAATAATAATTGAGCAGTAACGATATTAGCTACATAATCATCTATAGGCACACCTAAGAAGATTATCCTATCCATCATTAATCTACTAAAAACATCCATCTGAGCAACGTTTAGCTGACGCTCTTCTATAATTGTAGGAGAAATATATCCATTAGACGCCATAATATAATCATCTAGAGTTTGACTACTTATGCCTTTATGCTTAGTAGCATACCTAAAAAATTCATCTTGCCTTGCCATAATTTTTTAATTTTTCTTTAATCTATTTTACAAATTTACAAAAAAAATTGAAATCTTTTTTAGAAAATGATAATTATGATAATTTATGTAAATGTGCTTAAATAAAGTTATAGAATTAGACTTTTAATTAATAAATAAATTATTATTGTGAATGTATCAGAAATAACTTTATTTAATAAAAGTTTAATTTATTTTTTAACAAAATTATCTTTTAATATCTTTCTTTGATGGTGGCTGAGTAGAGCGAAGCTAGTATCGAAGCCACACAAAGAAAGAACCAAAGAAAAATCTCTGCTGTGAAATGATTTGATAAAACTACGCAATCACCCATTGGGTTTACAAACTCGCAAGCTAAAGCTTGCTCAAACAGTGTAAACCCTTTACACTACGCTGCTTGCTTGTTTTATTGCAAATAATTTCACAATGCGGTTTTATTCGAGCAGAGAATTAATATTAAAATTATTCTTTAAATACAGAAATATTTGGAAAACCTTATTATCTAAATGCCTATTATTAGCCATTTAAACTATTCAATAGCACAATATTTTTTAAATATTATTTTCTAATGTTTAAAGAAACAGCTTTTTTAAATTCTATTTTGTCTGCAGAAGTATTAAAAGCTGAAACATAAACAATGTACCAACCAAAATCACAACGTTTATTGTCATCATTTTTGCCATCCCAACTATAGCAAGCTTGCGTACCCACATATTCTTGACTTAATATATGTCTGACTGGTTGCCCTACTAAATTAAAAATAGTTATACTCACATGATACCCAGGATTTTTAAAATTAAAACATATGTCAAGTAAATCTTGGAAACCATCATTATCTGGAGAAAAATAAGGCGGATCTATAGTTATCTCATCAGTATATAAATCATCAGAATATTGACTATTTTTATATGCTGGCGTAGCATAACCGACGCTTGCTGCTGCACTATGCCAATTACTACTTTCATTACTTGCCCTATTAGGATTCACTCTTTCTAATGACACACCATCAGTAGATATTAACAATGGATCATGATATTTTAAATAGTATTTTACTGCATCTATTATTGTATCATTGGTTAAAGATAAAACTATAGTATTAGAATCTTTTGTAATGCTAGGTAAGCTCATATCGATGAAATTTTTAGGATTAGGAGTATAATATTGAGCTAAAATTTGTTTTTTGTCTTTAGATAAAACAATATATTCTCCTGGGAAAATAGGGAATCCTGATGGAGCAACAGCTTTTTTATTATCTAAATCATAATTAGAATCCATATTTGCTAGAATACAATATTTCAAGTCAAGTATCTTACTACTTCTATTATATAATTCTACAAAAGGAGTATTATTGCCGATAGGATCATGTAGTATCTCATTAATGACAATATCATATGGTTCTGGTATTTTGCCAAAAGCAAAGCGAGCAGATGATTGATGTGGCAACTGATTACCTACACAATCAGTTATAGAATCATTAAAATAAACAGTATAAAGAGTATTACTATCTATTGATTCATTAAAAATTATAGTAATTTTATCATAAAAAGGTTCATTCCCTTTAATTTGACTAATTGATAATAGAGGATCAAAAGTATAGTTATTAACATTCAGTGCAGTGATGCTATCTAAAGGTTCTGTAAATAATATTAATAAAGTATTAGAATTTTGAATAATTGCTCTAAGGATTTCTGGTTTAATATTATCGGGATTAGTGCCATAAATAGAATTAATCTGACCTGGAGTACCGCCAAAAAGTGAATTAGAAGCTCTCCAATTATCCTCACCAGCGCATGGATTGTTAGGGTCTATCATCTCTATACTATAACCACCTTGCGATTTTAAAGGATCTTGGTACCAAGTGTCTCTAAAAGCAGCAAAAGAAATAACATTGCCACTTGAAGAATACAAAGTAATATCTGCACCACTATTAGAAATAGAAAATGAAGAGAAGCCAAAAGTTTGGCAATGTTGTGGTAAATTTTCGAAATCTTGAGTAGCATTCTGGTGGCATAATATCAAATACCCATTAGGATTAATATTCACATTGCCAATGATCCTCGTAGTAGTGCTAATTTTTATTTTCCAATTTTCTAAATTTATTGGGAAAGGATTAGGATTATATAATTCGATATATTCATAAGGTGGTAGAGCTACTGGAGGATCTGGATCTGCCATTATTTCATTTATCAGCACATCATAAGCTACAGGATAATGCAATGTGAAAATAATCGAAGTATCTAAAGTATTACCTGCTAGATCAGAAACATTGGAAATAATAAGATTATAAATCGTATCATCTAAAATAGGATTTGGCATCCACGATAGATGAACAATATTACTATTATTGGGGTCTTCAGTTACGGAGGTAGGATTCCCTAGTCCATGATCTGCTAGATAATTATTATGATCAAAAATGCTATTAGTCATAGCTTCAGAATAAGTAATAGCCAAATCAAAGCTGTTAATAACTTTAGCAGAAATTATATTTGGTTTAATAGTGTCTATAACTACTGGACCAGCATAAAATTCATCAAAATAAAAATTGGTAGCATTAGATGAAGTATATTGATTAAAAATGCCAAGATAATTGGATGAAGTGAATGAATTATCCATAATTTGTCCTTCAAGAGAATAATTTGTATTACCTGTTTCATCAGAATATATCAACCAAGTACCATCATCATAACGTTTTACCTTTATTCGCAAAATATTTGTACTTTTATTTAAATCTGCTACACTGCCGACTAATAATGGTGTGTGAATTGTTCCTACCTGCTTGACTAAAGTAATTCTATCATTCCCATTATATCCTAATGCAATATAGTAGCCATTTAGAGATCCTTTTAGGTTATCACTATTAGAGCATATGTATATACGAGCATAATTACCAGTAGATGGATTAAAACTAAGCTTAACCCAGAAATTCCACTCTAAACTATCTACAAAAGATTGATCAAAATTAGCAACCAAAAAAGTAGTATCAGTAGCACTGCCATTTGTCCGTATAGTAGGAGACATATCAGAAGGAACAGCAGTACCTGTATAAATAATATATTTATCTAAATTGCCGCTCCACGATGGATTAGCAACAAAATCACCATCTGAAAAATCTTCAAAAAAATAAGTCTGGCTATGAAGAGCTATATTTATACAAATAAAAAACAATATTATAATATGTTTATTCATAAAAAAATAATTTATGTACAAAAATACATAATAAATTATAATTATAAAATGGTAAATTTAAAAAGATGATTTTAAGAAAAGATTAAATAACAAACATTTTTTGGGAAGAGGGGGTATAAAATTTTTATAAAATTTTATAAAGAGGATTTAAATGTTATGAATTAAATATGTTGATGACATCAAATCACTGTATCGCTCCCATGCTCGCCTATCCGACGCCGCCAAATTTAGTATCCTCCCCGTGTCTTCTATAATCTTCTCAGCCAGATACTTTCCCTTCACTACAAACCACATTATGTAATTTGTTAAATACTTTGTCGCCACTCCACGAAACTTGTAATATATCCACCCTACAAAATCAGTTATTTTTTCATAAACTGTTGATACACTATATATCC
>JAPXMM010000106.1:0-9114 GCA_033809015.1 Bacteroidales bacterium | reverse complement strand
AAGTAATAGCTATATTTCATAGGAGTGTAATTTGATTTTTTTTAATATTTCTTATAAATCTCTGTTGGGACAAAGATGGACATCTATTTTAAAATTGCATCTGTTAATAAGCAGTTTAAACAATCATATATTCTTTGTTTAAATTAAGTAATGATATTTTGTTAATAATTTTTATATCATTTAAATCTTTATTAATATAGATTTAAATGATATAGATTTCTAAAATTTATATTATATTAATTTTCTTTATAACCTATAATAAGAAAAGTATTAATAGTAATTTATTAAAATTTATATATCATTACTGAATTTAAACATTTATTAAATTGAGCATTTTATCAGCTTGAGAAATGCTGTATTATTCGAGCTTATAATTATATTTGATATTTTTTAATACAAAAATATTTAGAAAATAAATTTTTTAAACGACTATTTCAAAAATAAAAATTATGTTTAAGATATATTAATGTATAAATGAAATCAAATTACACTAATTATTTCTTTCTTGCACCCAATCATAAGCACTCAAAAACGCCATTATCCAAGGAGTAAATTTACTCTTTTTAATATTATCAGTGGAATATGGCCATTGCCAACTAAAAATTGATCGTTCTAAATGTGGCATCATAGCCAAATGTCTGCCATTAGGAGATGATAGAGCTGCTGCATCAAAATCAGAACCATTAGGATTAGCTGGATAATCGTGATAGGAATATTTCATAGCAATATTATAATCATTTTCATTACCATTTAATATAAATTTACCCTCACCATGGGCTACCCATACACCTAATCTAGAGCCTATAAGAGGTTTCAATAGTACAGAGTTAGATTCTTTGATATCTACAGTAATAAAATTACTTTCAAATTTTTTACTATCATTCCAAGTCATTGTAGGACGGGATTTTTTATTATCAGACAGCAATCCCAGATGAACCATTAATTGACAGCCATTACACACACCTAAGCTCAAAGTATCTTCCCTACTATAAAATTTATCTAATTCTAATTTTGCTTTATCATTATACAAAAAATTAGCAGCCCATCCTTTTGCAGATCCTAAAACATCGGAATTGCTGAAACCACCAACATAAACAATAAATGAAATATCATCTAAATCTATTCTGCCCTCGATGATATCAGTCATATGAATGTCTATAACTTCGAAGCCAGCTAAATAGAGGCAATAAGCCATTTCTCTATCACCATTTACTCCTTTTTCTCTAATAATAGCAGCCTTAGGCTTTAGTTTTAGTTTATTATTTGGTAATTTCGCTGGTAATGATATTTCAGGGAAACTGAAATTCAAAGGTTGATTTTTATAATTATCAAATCTATCTTTTGCCTTATTATTAGCTGTCTGTCGCAAATCATACAGATATGATTTTTTATACCATAGATCTCTGCATTTATCTATATCAAAATGTTCATAAGTTTGATATTTTATGATTTTCAGCTCTCTTTTATTAATAATATTTCCTATAGGGAAATATTCAATACCTGCTTGATATAACCTATTAACCACCTCTTTCACATTAGAAACTTGGATAACTACACCTGGATTTTCAGCAAATAAAATTTGAATAATATCATCATAAGGGATAGATGAAAGATTAATATCTAAACCAATATCTGTATTGGGGAATGTCATTTCTAGTAAAGTAGTTATCAAGCCACCAGCACTAATATCATGCCCAGCTAAAATCAAATTTTGTTTAATTAGATCTTGTAAAACATTAAATGTGCGTTTAAAGTAATCTACATTAGCAATGTCTGGTGGATTGTTGCCAATATTACCCAGCTCTTGATAAAAAATACTACCTCCTAGAGCAGGAAACATACCAGAAAAATTAATATAAATGAGAGATGAATTTTTTACATTTTTTAAATCTGGGGTTACAGTCGCTGTGAAATCATCAGTAGCGCCGCTAGCAGTTACAATAACAGTTCCCGGTCCTTTCACAATAGAGCCATCGGGATAATTTTGAGATAAAGATAAAGAATCTTTACCTGTAGGAACATTAATTTTTAACTTTAAACAAAAATCGCTAAGAGATTTAACTGCATCATACAAGCGCGCATCTTCGCCAGGTAATCCTGAAGGCCACATCCAATTAGCACTTATAGAGATCCCTTTCAATCCATTTCTAAGAGGAACCCATACAATATTAGTTAATGCTTCAGCCACAGCTAATCTGCTAGCTTTAGCAGAATCAATGATAGCTGCATTAGGAGCATGTCCTATGCTAAAAGCTATCCCAGTTTTACTAGAATAATCTAACGCAGTGATTCCTAAATTGTTTAGCGGTAATTGTATTTTACCACAAGTTTGTTGTAGAGCAACTCTACCAGTAACGCTTCTATCGACTTTATTTGTTAACCAATCTTTACAAGCAACAGCCTCATTAGATAGAACTTTCTCTAAATAGATTTCAAAATTTTTAAGTTCATATTTAGGATTAGTAAATTCAGATTTAATAGAATTGTCTCTAATAATAGTTTTAGGAGTTTTACCAAAGAGAAAATCAAATTTCAAATCAAAAGGTTTTCTATTATCCTTTCCGATGAAACATATAGATTGAGTGGGATTTATTTTTCCTACTTTATAAATAGGAGCACGCTCGCGAAGAGCTATTTTTTCAATTTTTTCATAATTACTATTATCTACGACTAAGCCCATTCTTTCTTGAGATTCATTACAGATAATTTCTTTATCAGAGAGAGAGGGGTCACCCAGTGGTAATGCATCAATATTTATTTCGCCACCAATAGGATTTAATAATTCTGCGAAGCAATTTAGATGACCACCAGCACCATGATCATGAATAGAAATAATGGGATTAGCATTATTCTCTGAAAGAGCACGTATAACATTAAAAACACGTTTTTGCATTTCAGGATTGGCACGTTGTACAGCATTTCTCTCAATATTATTTTCATATTTCCCAGTAGCCACAGAAGATACAGCACCACCGCCCATACCTATTCTATAATTATCTCCACCCATCATCACAACAGATTGTCCTGGACGAACCGTCTTTTTGTAAGCATATTTTTTGAGAGCATAACCTATGCCACCAGCTAGCATGATTACTTTATCATAAGCAATTAATTTATTATTAATTTTTTGTTCAAAAGTATATAAGCTGCCACATATAAGAGGTTGACCAAATTTATTACCAAAATCTGAAGCTCCATTAGAAGCCTTTATCAGTATATCCACTGGATTATGATAGAGGAAACGACCTTTGTCATGTTGATTAACTTTTTTTTCATCAATATAATCTTTAGTGTCAGCAACCATATAAACAGCAGTACCTACTAAAGGAATGCTGCCACTACCTCCAGCCATTCTATCCCTTATTTCGCCACCACTACCTGTAGCTGCTCCATAGAATGGTTCAACTGTAGTGGGGAAATTATGCGTTTCTGCTTTTAACGAATAAGCAATATCCTCATCATATTCTATAAATGAGGATGGTACATCACCACGTAAAGGAGTAAAAATTTTAGCTTTGCCAACTTCAATAAATGCTACATTATCACTATATGCAGAAATCACTCTACCAGGATTGGCTTTGGTGGTAGCTTTTATCAAATCAAAAAGAGATTGTTTTTTTTCTACACCGTCAATTATAAAAATACCATTAAAAATTTTATGTCTGCAATGTTCAGAATTTACTTGTGCAAAGCCATAGACTTCGCTATCTGTTAATGGTCTACCAAGTGATTCACTAACACCCTTTAAATAAGTTATTTCATATTTAGACAATGCTAAGCCAGCCTCTATATTATATTTTTCAATATCATCAATAAATTTTATTAATTCTTTTACCCTTTTTACTCTAAAGATATTCTGATCGGGATTAGATATGATAGTTTGTATCATAGTATCATAATAGATGTGTTTAGACTTATTATATGGTATCAATAATTCCATCCTAGCAATAGAATTTATTCCAATATTTTTAGCTATCTCTACAGCATTAGTACACCATGGCGTGATCAATTCAGGATAAGTACAGATAAAATCGCCTTTTAAAACATCAGAGTCAATATATAAAGAATCATCACCAAATAACCATAAAAGTTTATTTATATTTTTAATTGTTAATTTGGTAGATTGTACTGCAATATAGGCTAAATTTTCGGGAGAATAGAAATAATAAATTTTCATATATAATTATTAAAAAAAACTTTGATTAACTCTAAGAAAGAGAATAAAAACTATTCATACTTTTATATTCTGGTAAAATTCTTTGAATATTTTTCACAATATCATCATTTGTTAATTGATTATAATTTTGTAATACGTCAAAAATCATGTTTACTTTTTCATCTAAATCTTGAATATTTTCAGAAGAAATCAAAACATTTTTATTTTTAGTAACTAAATCTTTAGAATAATCAGTCAATAACTCTTCAGTTATTTTTTCACCTGGACGAAGTCCTGTAAACTTAATTTGAATATCTTTGCCAAGAGTAAGTCCGCTGAGCTGAATAAGAGTTTTAGCCACATCCAATATTTTGATTCTCTCGCCCATATTAAACAAGAAAATTTCTCCGCCTTTGCCTATGCTAGCAGCTTCTAGAACCAGGCGACAAGCTTCAGGAATAGTCATAAAAAATCGAGTAACTTCAGGATGTGTAACTGTAACAGGACCTCCATTTTCTATTTGTTGTTTAAAAATTTCTAAAACAGAACCATTGCTACCTAAAACATTACCAAAACGAGTAGTAATGAAACGAGTATAGGTAGAATTATTATTCAAATATTTTACCAAAAGCTCTGCCATTCGTTTACTAGCCCCCATAATATTACTAGGATTTACAGCTTTATCAGTAGAAATGAAAATAAATTTTTCTACCTTGTATTTAATAGCTAAATTAGCCAATTGATAAGTACCAGCTACATTAATATCTATAGCTTTTTTAGGGAAATATTCTAAAATGGGTACATGTTTATATGCTGCAGCGTGAAATACGATCTGAGGTTTATATTCATCAAATACTGGCTCGATATCTTGCAGATCAGTAATATCACCTAAAATGAAATGTAAACTATTAAACTGTTCTATAGTAAACTCATTACTTAAATGTAACTTTAAATTATGTAGAGGAGTCTCAGCAATATCAAAACATATTATTTGTAAAGGATTAAAACGTATACATTGTTTTACTAACTCACTCCCTATACTACCAGCGGCACCAGTTATCAAAATAGTTTTATTATTTAATGTTTGTAGAATATCTGACTCATCAATGTTAATCTCTTCGCGTTGTAGAATATCTTCAATTTTTATTTTTTTAATTTGTTTGAAAGATAGCTCTCCATTAATCCATTTACTCACTAGTGGTACTACGAGAACTTTAGTATTATATTTTAAGCATAGCTCTGTGAGATATGCTTTCTTAGTAGATGAAATATTCTGAATAGCAATAATAAGATGTGCTACACTATGACTACTAAGAAACTCCTCTAACCTATCAGGGGAATAAATAGGTATACCTTCTAATTCTTTCCCTTGTTTATATTGATCTTCATCTATGAATGCTAACACTTTATATTTAGTACCTCTATCTCTCTCTAAGACTTGTTTCGCTAAACTACCATTCCTGCCAGCTCCATAAATAATCACATTAGATTTACCTCTTTGATTATTAAAAAAATCAAAAAACAATACTTTAATAGCAATGCGATAACCAATTAAAAAAAATACACTAAATACAAAATCTATTATCAATATAGAGAAAGGGACTAAATATGGTATATTAAATGCTGCATAAAGAGTAAAGTTTAATATAGCAATCGTAATTACACTAAGCACTAAGCTAAAAAACATTTTCATTGCATCACTAGCACTCACAAACCTTATTAAATGCTTATATGTACCAAATAACAAGAAATAAACAGTTTTAATTATAATAACAATTATTAAACCTATATATAATGAGTGCTGTTCTGATATAGGTATTTTAAAATTAAACCTTAGAAAATAACTAAAAAAATAGGTAAAGGCGATGATAACAACGTCTGCCAAAAGTATAAAACCACGAGGTAAAGGACGAGATTTATATTTCATAACTTAATAATGATTTGCAAATTTCGATATTTTTTTTTAGATAATAAAGATTTGGAGAAATAGTATTAAGATAAACATTAATAAAAAAAACATTAATAATTCAAACATTGATATTAATCATCTTAATTAATAGAATAATATAAATATAGTAATTTTGATAAAAAAAGGGAATTAATATGTTAAAAATTGGAATAATAATGGGCAGTACTCGTCCAAATAGACATTCAGACCAAGTGGCTAAATGGGTATATGAAATAGCTAGTAAAAGAGCAAAAGTAGAATTTGAAATAATAGATTTACGAGATTACAATCTACCAATATTTGATGAACCATTACCGCCATCTACACATAAATATGAGCATGAATACACTAAAAGATGGTCAGAAAAAATAGAAAGTTTAGATGGATATATTTTTATTACTCCCGAATACAACCATTCTATGCCAGGAGTACTAAAAAATGCCTTAGATTTCCTCTATCAAGAGTGGAATAATAAAGCAGCTGCATTTGTCAGCTATGGGTCTACTGGTGGAGTAAGGGCTGTAGAGCAATTACGTCAAATAATGGCAGAGTTTCAAATAGCAGATGTACGAACCAATGTTACATTATCTATATTTACAGATTTTGAAAATTTTACAACTTTCAAGCCAAATCCTGTACAAGAAAGAACATTAAACACAATGCTAGATCAACTGATAACATGGTCTAGTGCACTAAAAAATATTAGAAAATAATCTTTTTATTATGAATGGGAAATTACCAGTATATTATATACCTCATGGTGGAGGACCATGGCACGTTTTAGAAGAACCAAGGGGTGATCCACAAGAGTTAGAGTATTTAAAAATTTTTCTAAAAAATTTAGGAGAAGAATATAATAATAAACTAAAAGCAATATTAGTGATATCAGCTCATTGGGAGGAGAAAGTGCCAACAATTAATTTTTCTGAAAACCCAGGCTTATTATATGACTATTATGGATTTCCAGATTATACATATCATCTGACATGGCCTGCACATGGTTATCCATATATAGCTGAAAAAGTAGAGTATCTATTAAATAATAATGGAATCAAAACTGCAAGAGAGAATAAAAGAGGTTATGATCACGGTGTTTTTGTACCATTAATGATAGCCTTCCCAAATCCAGAAATGTCAATTATACAACTTTCTTTAGTAAAAAAGTTAGATCCGCAACTTCATATTAACATTGGCAAAGCATTAGAACCACTCAGAGAAGATGGAGTTTTAATTATCGGATCTGGTATGAGCTATCATAATCTTAATACTTTCTTTGTTGATGATGCTAAATTAAAAAAAGTTTCAGAAGAATTTGATACTTGGCTAAAACAAGCAATAATATTTAGCAATAAAGAAGAAAGAGAGCAAGAATTAATAAATTGGTATAAAGCTCCTGCAGCCGCTATTAGTCATCCTCGCAGTGAACATTTAGCTCCACTTTTTGTATGTGCAGGTGCAGGGTATAATGACAAAGCCACTCAAGTTTATTCCAATTATTTATGGAGTGCTAAAATCTCAGGATTTGCTTTTGGAATTTAAAAAAAACATATAAATGAATAATAATAATAATAAAATACAAATTGAATTTTTTCACGATGTACTATGTGTATGGTGCTATATTCTTTCACCAAGAGTAAAAAAATTAATAGAGAAATTCCCAAATGAAATAGAGCTAATACATAGAGCTTTTGCCTTAGCACCATCTGAAAGATCTTTAGAATATATGTTTGGTTCTAAAGATGCTGCCAAACAAGAAATTTTAGAACATTGGAGAGCAGCAAATGAAAATGATACAGAACGTAGAATAAATGCAGATTTAATGGAAACTAGAGACTTTAATTATCCATATTCAATGCCAGGACTATTAGTCTGCAAAGCTGCAGAACTACAAGGTGGTAATGAAAAATTTGGTGAAATGATGGACAGATTGCAAAAAGCACACCTAACTGAATGCCTAAACATTAATGATGATGAAGTACTAATGCAATGTGCCAAAGATATTGGATTAGACATAGACAAGTGGTATAGCGATTACAAAAATGCTAATACCAGAGAACTAGTATTAGCAGATTTGGCATTAGCTAGAAAATATAATGTAAATTCTATCCCCACGTTAGTAGCTAATGGAAAAGAAAAATTCATCGGAGCTCAATCATATGAGTCATTAGAATCATGGTTTATATCATTGAAAAATAAATATAATGACTGAAAATCTTAAAAAGAATATTGGGAATTTAGGAGAAGATCTAGCTAGACAATACTTACTAAAAAAAGGATATAAGATTATTGCTCAAAATATAAGATGGAAGCGGTACGAGATAGATTTAATAGTACAAAAAGATGACTGGTTGGTTTTCGTAGAAGTAAAAACTAGAAAAGCTGGCAAAGAAAAACCTATTATAGATAGCATAAATACAAATAAACTAAATGCTATGTATTCTTTTGCAGATCACTATATAAAAGAAATAAATTGGGAAGGGAATATAAGATTTGATGCGATATTAATTCAATATTCATACTTAACAGCACCAGAGATAGAACATATAGAGAATTTAAGAATAGAATAGATGTTTTAAGGAAGAGGGAAGGGTGGTGGATTTATGGTATGAACATTTTTTAAATGTTTCAAATAATATATGATATTTTACTTATTCTAAAATATTCATACCAGGCAAATCTATCCGACGATGCAAGGTTAAGCATTCTGCCAGTATTACTAATGACGCCTTCTGACAAGTACTTACCTATAGCTACATACCACATAATGTAGTTTTGCAGGTATTTGGTTGCCACTCCTCTAAACTTTGAATATATCCATTTAGTAAAATCCTCTGACTTAGCCTTCACTATAGCTGTGCTATAGATACCTCGTTTTTTCTTTTTGGCTCCTACAATTTCTTTGTGTTTCACTTTGCTCTTTCTTATATGTCTGAATGCGTATTTGGTACCTGTACATAAAACCGAATCTTCTGTAATTCTTCCTTTCAGAAATTTTTCAATGTCCTCTTGT
>JAPXMM010000105.1:0-9115 GCA_033809015.1 Bacteroidales bacterium | reverse complement strand
AATACATTTGATAAGTTTATTAGATGTTTATGAATTATTGAGAAGTACAAAAAAAAGTTATATGAAAAACTGGAAGGCACCTCCTGAAAACTATGGACAACTTTCCATAGTTTTTTAATTAGGGGGGTCTTTTTTCAATAAAAAAATATTATACTTGATAATCAATGACTTATATTAATATTTTTGTTATTTTTAATTTTAGTCGGTTAATAGTGAAAAAATCTATTAAATTAATATTAATCATTTGTAAAAAAATGATAATTTTGGCAATTTAATTTTAAAAAAATAATAAGATGAATACAGCTATAGATAGAGTCAGCGAGAGGCGTTCACTATTGAGTATAGGAATATTATTTTTCGTATTTGGTTTTTTCACATGGCTAAATAGCATATTGATACCATATTTCAGGATAATATGCGAGATAGGATGGTTTGAAGCATTTCTAGTAACAGCAGCTTTTTATATATCATATTTTCTATTAGCTATTCCATCAGCATTATTATTAGAGAGAATATCATTGATCAAAGGAATATTAATCGGATTAAGTTTGATAATATTAGGCTCTTTGATATTTATTCCAGCAGCCATATACAGATCTTTTCCTACATTTTTAATAGGATTGTTTCTGCAAGGAGCTGGCTTGACTTTAATGCAGACAGCATCTAATCTATATGTTACATTATTAGGATCAATAGAAAGTGCAGCCAAAAGAATTAGCATAATGGGAATAGCAAATAAAATAGCTGGAGCATTAGGTGGTTTGATACTCGGCGGAGTATTGTTTGGCTCTACTAAAGCCCAAGACATTAGTTCACACATTAGCAAGCTATCAGCAGCAGATAGAATGGATTATTTAAATAATTTATCACATTCTATAATACCTCCATACTTAATAATGGCTATTTGCTTAATAGCTTTAATGTTTATCTTTTACGCTATGAAGCCAGTAGACACTAGAGAAAAAAGTAAAAAACAAAAATATTCTTTTAAAGGTATACCTGTACATTCATGGCTGGGATTCATAGCAATATTTTTATACGTAGGAGCAGAAGTGATAGCTGGAGATAGCAGCGTGGCATATGCACAAACATCTAATTTACCACCTTTAAATTTATGTATCGCAAACTGGTGCATAGATTTCAGCACACCACACTATTTCACATCATATGTGATGGCTGGGATGATAATAGGCTATTTGCTTGGAATAGTCTTGATACCCAAATATATTTCGCAAGAAAAAATGTTAATGCTTTTCAGTATTTTAGGAATTGTAATAACAATTGCTATTTTAACATTACCACGCAATATTTCTGTATTTGCTGTTCCTATATTAGGTTTCGCACATTCTATAATGTGGCCTAGCATATGGCCAATAGCGATAAGAAATTCTGGTGATAAAGCAGAAATAGTCTCTGCACTTCTGATAATGGGCATCATAGGCGGTGCCATAATGGGTCCATTTTTTGGCTGGCTAAGTGATAAAATTAACATGCAATATTCTTATAGCATATTATTAATTTCTTACTTATATCTGATTTTTTATAGTAGAATCGGTGAAAAAATAAAAAGAAAAAGTGATAACATTGTTAAAAATTGATAATTTACTACAAACACTGGGAAGGCTTTAATAAATATGGCTCTATTCAAATAAAGTGTTGTTAAAAAATTTTTAAGTTATAAATATAATTAGAAGTGTTAAATATTTTGTTATTCCAAAATTGAAATTTTCAACTCCGCATTATAGGACACCTATATGTTCTTATTGATTTAGTTTTTATGAATTTTTCATACATCTTTTCGATATTCGTAAACATATCCCATACTTTTATATTTGTTTAAGCTCTTGTATTAGTCTTTGCTGTTCTATCCTTGTTAATCTAACGAATATTTCCTTTATTTGCTCTGATTTATCCATATTTTCTTATTTTTTGCTAAATTACAACATGTTTTTAGAATAGAGTCAAAAATTTTATTATATAAACGCATATTTAAAAAAAATAAGTAATTTTGTAAGTTCAAGAAGATTTAATAAATGACAGGATTATCGGTAGCACATAGATTATTATTAATATCTGTTTTTTTTAGTTTAATATCATGCAGTGGATTAGTAGATTATATACATGAAAGGCAAATAGCCACTCATAACGCAAATCCAAATTTATCTGAAACCACATCGACTGCAAATGATGATAAAAAGAATAGTCCTAAAAAAACAGATGCTATTATGGAAGAAAGCATTTCTACTATTAGTAAATATGAAACTAAATGGGGAGTAAATATACCTGATGATGCAGATACTAATTTGCTAAAAGAAATAGATAGCTGGCTGGGAGTACCATATAAATATGGTGGTAAAGATAAATCAGGTACAGATTGTAGTGGTATGGTATATTCAATTTATAATAATGTTTATGGTTTTTCACTGAATAGATCTTCATATGATATTATACAAAATGTAATAAAAGTCCCTATAGAAGAAGCGAAATTTGGAGATATAGTTTTTTTTAAAATAAATAAAAATCGCGTTTCCCACGTAGGAATTTATCTAGGAGATAAAAAATTTGTACATGCTAGTACTCAACTGGGTGTACGTATAGATTCTTTAGGTATGCCATATTACAAAGATAGATTTTATATGGCTGGCAGAATAAAAGACGAATTACTAAAAAAAGATACTGTCGATAAAAGTAAAGATCAATAAAAAAATTACTTGAATATCTTAATTATTTAAATATCATTTCAAAAAAATATAAAACAAAATCATCGTTTAGATTTTTTATCTTTATAAATCCTTTATCTATTATAAATCAGATATTAATCCCACTCTATATTTAATTTTTTCTTTGGTTTAGTGTAGGTTTTTTTATCTACTTTTTGAGTATCTGCATTAGTCCATTCTATTTGGTATGCTTTAGGTTTATTGTCTTCTGGTCTTACTATTAATAATGAAGTATCTTGCCCAAAATTATTCATCTCTGCTTTAATATTAGTTTTAATATTTTCTTGCTCTTGCTTGACGGCTTCTTGTCTATGTATTTTGCGTTGTTCTTTATCAAAAAGTTCATATTTATAATTTCCAGGTTTACCATAAATACGCACGTATAATGTGATGCCTTTGGTATCATCATAGTTAATGTAGCCATAATCATCTACATTATCTTTTTGATTATTTCCCTGATGCAGCAACTCACGAGCTTTCACAGCTAAATGATAATCTATTTCATTATTTAAATTATGATTTCCTCTTACTTTTATGTTAATGACATTACTTAATATTGCCATTTCTGGTATTTCTACTATTTGATCTGATAGAAACAATGTATTATTCAGTTCTCCAAATTTGATATGTGAGAAATCTCTATTGATATATTTTTTTAAACCCATCAATGGTTCGAAATTTATTAATTCACCATTATTTATATTAATAACAGCAGTAGCTTTCATAGAAGGTTTAATAATTTGCCAATCTTTTGTGAGTGAGCCGCGAGCCTGTAAATCTATATTTGCAATACCATTAATATTTTTATCGGTTAGAATTTTTTGATTGAAATTTTCCATTTCTGTAAACAATCGATTAATATTTATTTGATTAGCTATCATATCTATAGCAAAATCATTTTTTTGTTCAATAGGCACTAAATAGCCACCGCCATTTATATTCCCACCGAATGCTTTGAAATCTATTTTATCGATTATAAATTTATTTGATATTATTTTCCCATTTAGTTTTAAGTTATTAGCAGAGAATAATTTATATTTTATTAAATCCGAAGTCATTTCTACTTTAATAAATTGATTTGTTCCATTACTTTCTATTTGAGTATTTAAAGTTAAGTTTTTAGCTCCCATAGTCATATACATCAAATTATCGATTTTAATATTAGCATTAGCTAATATTACCGGCTGCAGCTTTGTACTAGAAGGCTTAGTTTGAGTATTATCTTGTTTTTTTATTAAGCTATCTAGAACTAATTTTGGAATATTAGCATTTAGATTTACTTGTAAAAATGGTTTTTCACTAAGAAATAGATTTTTCCATTTTATAATAGTCGCATCAGCATTTTGTATATATTGTTCATTAATTTTACAATTTAAGTTTTGTATTTTTAAATTATCATTATCTATAAAGGCTACAGTATTCAATTCTTTAATATTATATGGAGCAATGTAAACATTCGCAGATTGTATATTTAGTTTGGAATTAATATCAGACATTACTAAAATACTTTTAAATCCTCCATACCAATTAGGCAGACTCGTTTGTCCTTTCAGTTCTATTTGTACTTGCCCACCTTCAATTTGCACATTATCATTATTTAAAAATGCGATTTCATGTAAATCTACCATTCCTGCAATATCTAAATTTATGGTTGGACTCATGAGGTTTTGCAATTTTATTTTTCCATTTAAATGGCTATTATTCTCATAATTAACTTGCAAATCATTAATTTCGATATTATATCTAGATAAATCAGAAACATTTTCAGTAGCGATATTGGCACTAAAATTAACCTTAGACAAATTAATTTTTTCATTTTTTAATCCTAAATCATTACAATACAATATAGCATTAAGTTTAGGATAATGTCCCTCATATAAATATCCTTTTATTTGTGTTGTTAGCGAAATGATACCTTTTAGTGAGTAAGCATCTATATTCTTTTTGATGTTGTCTGGTAAAAGCTCAATTATATTATTTATTTTATTTTTTTTAAGAGTAAAACTAGCATCTATATTAGGCTTTTGAGAATTAAAATTATACATTAACGACATTGAGAAATCATTACCACCAATATCACCAACGATTTTTTTAGCATAAAATATAGAATTATCTATATCAATATTGCTACTTGTGGAAATATTGATTTCAATATTATGTTTCAAAGAAAAGGTAGTGTCTATCATCAGACTATCAAGAGTAAAATTAATATCTGAATTTTCTGAAAATACATTTTTATTATATTTGCCATTAGTATGCATTTTATGAATAGTAGTGCCTATAGACATTTGATCTTTGGTAGATATATATCCTAGATGAATATTTTTGAGATAAATATTTGGAAATTCCAAAAGGATAGCATTAACTTTTTCAGTAGTATCAGTTACGAAAATATCAAAATTATTTTTACCGTCTTCATAGATTTTTAAGTTAATTTTACCATTATTAAGGTAAATTTTTCTAATATTATATTTACCACGTATGATATCAAAAATATTTGTGCTAGCATCCATATAATTTATTGATAGCAAATCATCACTGCGTATTTCTACATTTGTAAATCTAACAGATATGAGAGGGAAATGAGAAAATAAGCTTAAATCTATTTTATCAACATATAAAGGAACTTTTAGATAATTATCTACATATTCCACAAGTTTATTTTTAATAATCTGCTGATGTGTATAAACATAAATAAAAGAAACAGTAAAAAACAAAAAGACTACAATTAAAACAATTAAAAATATTTTTAATAATTTTTTAAACCAACTCTTTTTAGGTATTTTATTATCTGGTGGTATATCATTCATAAAAGCAAATTTACAAATAAAATAACTATTATGAGATCAAAAAATTATTTTATTACTAAAATTAATACAAAACTAAAACTTTCCCTAAAATAGTATGTTTGATGCCATCAGTTTCAGTAATAAAATTGAAAATATATGTATATGAGCCTTCTTGAACATATTCTCCATTATATGTACCATCCCATCCTATATTTGGATTTGTAGTATAGAATATTTGATTTCCCCATCTATTATAAATACGCATCTCAAAATTATCTGGATCTATATTTACTCCAAAAATATTAAAAATACTATTGATATTTCTTCTAAGAGGCACTATAGCATTAGGAATATAAAAAGTGCTAATATCTTTAATTATTATTTGAGCTCCTACCGTATCAATGCAGTTATAATCATCTATCGCATATAATACTACGTGATAGCTGCCTGGTTCCATATAGACATGATTAGGAGCATACTCTTCTGAACTATTATCATCTCCAAATGTCCAATAATATGAAGTGGCCCCAGTAGAATAATTCTGAAAATAAATAATTGGATTTTCAATAGTTGTCATTTGAGGTTTAAATGTAAAATTAGCAGTTGGACCAGGTAAATCTTCTACATATATATTAGCAATACTCATACAGCCTATAGCATCGGTAACTGTTACTATATAATTCCCAGCTACTATATTACTTAAATTAGCATCCATATAACCATTAGACCAGATGAAAGTATAAGGTGGTACTGCCCCATTAATATTTAATAAAATACTACCGTCTGATTGACCACAATGTGCTGAATTAACAAGAAAATTAATGGTCGGCAATGGATGAACAGTTACTGTAACTACTGCTGTGCCTGTACAACCTTCATTAGTCGTGCCAGTAACTGTATATGTCGTGGTTGTCGTTGGACTAACAGTTACATTTGGATTGGTACCAAGAGAATTTGACCAATTAAAAGTTGTTCCAGTGATATCGGAGCTTACTATTAAATCAGAACTTTCTCCTAAACAAATCTCTGTTGGATTTGCTGTCGCTGTGATCATTGGCAATGGATGAACAGTTACTGTAACTGATGTTGTGCCTGTACAACCTTCTAACGTTGTACCAGTAATTGAATATGTCGTTGTAGTCGTTGGACTAACTGTTACATTTGGATTGGTTCCTAATCCATTTGACCAGCTAAACGTCGTCCCAGTGATATCTGAACTTACCATCAAATCTGAACTTTCTCCTAAACAAATCTCAGCAGGATTTGCTGTTGCAGTAATCGTTGGTATGGGATGAACAGTTACTGTAACTGCTGCTGTGCCTGTACAACCTTCATTAGTCGTGCCAGTAACTGAATATGTAGTGGTAGTCGTTGGACTGACTGTTACATTGGGATTGGTGCCAAGAGAATTTGACCAATTAAACGTTGTTCCAGTGATATCTGAACTTGATGTCAAATCTGAACTTTCTCCTAAACAAATCTCAACAGGATTTGCTGTGGCTGTAATGGTCGGTAATGGATGAACAATTACTGTAACTACTGCTGTGCCTGTACAACCTTCTAACGTTGTGCCAGTGACATAATATGTCGTTGTAGTCGTTGGACTAACTGTTACATTGGGATTGGTTCCTAATCCATTTGACCAATTAAAGGTTGTTCCAGTAATATCTGAACTTACCATTAAATCTGAGCTTTCTCCTAGACAAATCTCTGATGGTGTAGCTGTTGCTGTGATAGTTGGCAATGGATGAACAGTTACTGTAACTGATGTTGTGCCTGTACAACCTTCATTAGTCGTGCCAGTAACAGAATATGTTGTGGTAGTCGTTGGGCTAACTGTTACATTAGGATTGGTTCCTAATCCATTTGACCAATTAAACGTTGTTCCAGTGATATCTGAACTTACCATTAATTCTGAACTTTCATTTAGACAAATCTCTGATGGTGTTGCTGTCGCTGTGATCATTGGCAATGGATGAACAGTTACTGTAACTGCTGTTGTGCCTGTACAACCTTCTAATGTTGTGCCAGTAACTGAATATGTCGTTGTAGTCGTTGGACTAACTGTTACATTGGGATTGGTTCCTAATCCATTTGACCAGCTAAACGTTGTTCCAGGAATATCGGAGCTTACCATTAAATCTGAACTTTCATTTAGACAAATCTCTGATGGTGTTGCTGTAGCAGTGATAGTTGGTAATGGATGAACAGTTACTGTAACTGCTGCTGTGCCTGTGCAACCTTCTAACGTTGTGCCTGTTACTGAATATGTCGTGGTAGTCGTTGGACTGACTGTTACATTGGAATTGGTCCCTAATCCATTTGACCAACTAAACGTTGTTCCAGTGATATCTGAACTTACTGTCAAATCTCAACTTTCTCCTAAACAAATCCCTATTGGATTTGCTGAGGCAGTAATGGTCGGCAATGGATGAACAGTTACTGTAACTGCTGCTGTGCCTGTGCAACCTTCTGTTGTTGTTCCAGTAACTGAATATGTCGTTGTAGTCGTTGGACTAACTGTTACATTGGGATTTGTTCCAAGAGAATTTGACCAATTAAACGTTGTTCCCGTGATATCTGAACTTACTGTTAAATCAGAGCTTTCATTTAGACAAATCTCTGCAGGATTTGCTGTGGCAGTAATGGTCGGCAATGGATGAACAGTTACTGTAACTAACGTTGTGCCTGTGCAACCTTCATTAGTCGTGCCAGTAACTGAATATGTAGTGGTTGTCGTTGGACTTACTGTTACATTGGGATTGGTTCCTAATCCATTTGACCAGCTAAACGTTGTTCCCGTGATATCTGAACTTACTGTCAAATCTGAACTTTCTCCTAAACAAATCTCAGCAGGATTTGCTGTGGCAGTAATGGTCGGCAATGGATGAACAATTACTGTAACTACTGCTGTGCCTGTACAACCTTCACTAGTTGTACCTGTAACTGAATATGTCGTGGTAGTCGTTGGACTGACTGTTACATTGGGATTGGTTCCTAATCCATTTGACCAACTAAACGTCGTTCCAGGAATATCTGAACTTACCATCAAATCTGAACTTTCACCTAGACAAATCTCAGTTGGATTTGCTGAGGCAGTAATTGTCGGCAATGGATGAACAGTTACTGTAACTAACGTTGTGCCGGTGCAACCTTCATTAGTTGTGCCAGTGACTGAATATGTTGTGGTAGCTGTTGGACTAACTGTTACATTGGGATTGGTTCCTAATCCATTTGACCAGTTGAACGTAGTTCCAGGAATATCTGAACTTACCATCAAATCAGAGCTTTCTCCAAGACAAATATCTGTTGGATCTGCACTAGCTGTAATATTTGGTAATGGATGAACAGTTACTGTAACTTCTGCGGTGCCAGTGCACCCTTCTGGTGTTGTTCCAGTTACTGAATATGTTGTCGTTGTTGTTGGACTAACAGTTACATTTGGATTTGTGCCTAAACCATTAGACCAGTTGAACGTTGTTCCAGGGATATCTGAACTTACCATCAAATCAGAACTTTCACCATGACAAATTTCTGTTGGAGTTGCACTAGCTGTAATAGTTGGCAACGGATGGACAGTAACTGTAACTGATGCTGTGCCAGTAC
>JAPXMM010000104.1:0-9206 GCA_033809015.1 Bacteroidales bacterium | reverse complement strand
ACGTAACACCTTCTACTGCAACGACATATTCTGTTACTGGTACGACAAATGATTGTTCTTCTTCTGCCACAATATTTGTAGAAGTAATACAACCACCAACTATAGGTACTGCAATTATTAGTACTAACATAATTTGCCAAAATGATGCAATTACTCTGACGTTATCAAATTATTCTATTAATGACATTATACAATGGCAAATTTCTACTGATGGTAATAATTGGAATAATATTCCTAGTGCTAATGTTACACCTTTTAATTATTCAGTTAATACAACTGGGAATATCTATTTTAGAGCACAAGTTTCTAATAATTGCGGAAGTGTAATAAGTAATATTTTAACTATTTTATCTAATCCTATTCCCAATACACCCACTATAACTCATATTAGCAATAATCCGATAATATTAGAATCAAATGCTCCTACAGGTAATCAATGGTATAAAAATAATAATCAGATTCCTGGAGCTACCAATCAAACGTACATAGTTACAGACAATGGTACTTATCATACTATTGTTACTATTAATGGTTGTCATTCTTTACCTTCAAATCAAATAACTATTAATAACGTTGGAGTAAATGATTATGCTGATGATGAGATATTTATTTATCCTAATCCAGCACAAGATATTATTTATATAAAATCGAATAGGCCTATTATCAAAGCGAATATTATTAATAATCTTGGACAATTAGTTGCTACATCGGAACAATCTAATTCCATAGAAGTTCATAATTTATCAAATGGCATTTATCAGTTATTGATTAAGACCAATGATAATATCATAGTAAAACCTATATTAATAAGTAAATAATATCAATAGAACATAAAATAATTTACAAAAGCTCAAAATTTGTAATTCTGAGCTTTTGTTTTTTATATTATTATTCATCACTAAAAAATTTTTGAAAATAATTTTTATTTTACAAATAATTTTTATTTACTTTGCAATAAAGTTAATAAAATGAAAATTCGTTTGGCTATTTTGCTACCCATATTTATGTTTATATCAAGCATGTATGCTAGTAATAGTGCCGATTACATAAAGGAATCAGGTACAGAAAAGCTATCAACAGACGAGATAATGGATGCAGTTTTTGAGCATGTACTCGATGCATACGAATTTCATATCATTACAATTGGAGAAAAACATATTTCTTTGCCATTACCTGTCATATTGATAGACAATGGCAAATTAGTTATGTTTTCATCTGCAAAATTTCATCATGGTCATCAACCATATTTAAATTATAAAATAGCTGAAGAAGGTCCTAAAGAAGGACGTATTGTAAAAATAGATAATGCTGGCAATATTATAGAAAATGCCTCATTGATAGATATATCGATTACAAAAAATGTATTTTCACTTTTTTTATCTGCCATTATATTATGTGCTCTTTTAATACCTGTAGGTAATAAATACAAAAAAAATCCTGATAAAGCTCCCAAAGGCTTTCAAGCATTGATGGATATGATATTTGATTTTATTATAAATGGAATAGCAAAAGACACATTGCCAGCAAACAAATATTGGAAATATGTGCCATATTTACTTACATTATTTCTTTTTATTTTATTAAATAATATAATGGGAATAATACCATTTTTCCCATTTGGAGCTAATGTATCAGGTAATATAGCAGTTACAATGACTCTAGCAGTCATAGCTTTGATAGTAATCAATTTTAGTGGAAATAAAAATTATTGGAGAGATATATTTGCTAATCCTAATGCACCACTGTGGTTGTATCCGATTTTAATACCTACAGAGATTATTGGAATGTTTACAAAACCTTTTGCATTGATGGTACGACTTTTTGCAAATATTACAGCAGGACATATTATCATTTTAAGTATAGTATCGGTAATATTTATTATTGGTTCAGCAGCAATGGCACCTGTATCAATAATACTAGACTTTTTTATGTACTTTATTGAACTATTGGTAGCTTTTCTACAAGCTTATATATTTACTATATTAACTTCTTTATTTATAGGATTAGCAATGCCACAACATCATGAGAATTAATAACCCCAAAAATATAAAAATATGATATCTTTATCAAGTATTGGAGCAGCATTAGTAGTAATAGGTTGTGCTTATGGTATAGGTACAATTGGCAAACATGCTGTAGATGGTATAGCTCGCCAACCAGAAGCATCTAATAAAATCCAAACTGCAATGATTATTGCTTGTGCTCTTATAGAAGGTGTATCACTTTTCGGAGTGGTAGTAGCACTTATTAAGTAAATAATTACTTTGCGGGGTGTTAATTCACCTCGCAAAGATTTATTTTTTTTAAAAAAATTGAAAAAACTATGTTAATAAATCCCAGTTTTGGTTTAGTATTCTGGACGACAATAACATTTATTTTAGTTTTCCTTGTTCTTAGAAAATTTGCTTGGAAACCGATAATAAATGCTATAAAGAAACGTGAAGAAACCATTGCTAATGCCATAGAGCAAGCAGAATTAGTGAGAAAAGAAATGGCAGAAATGCAAGCTCAGAATGAAATTTTATTGCAACAAGCTAAAGAAGAAAGAGATGCCATTTTATCAGAAGCAAGACAAATAAAAGATAAAATAATTGCTCAAGCTCAGGAACAAGCTCGCAAAGAAGCAGATAATATCATAGAGAATGCTAGACTAGAAATTTTAAATGAAAAACAAAGAGCTATCGAGGAAATCAGAGTAGAGATAGCAGATATTTCTTTGAATATCGCTCAAAAAGTTTTAGAACATGAGCTTCAAAATCCCGAAGTAAGTAAAAAAATTATTGAAGAACAAATAGAAAAAATAAATTTTAACTAAAAAAATTATGAATGTAGCTCAACGTTATGCAAAATCTCTTCTCGACCTAGCCACAGAGCTGAGTATTTCAGAGCATGTATATAATGATCTTTTATTAATAAATAAAATTTTGAGCGAAAATAATGATTTACGTATTGTTTTGCAAAGTCCCATCATTAGACAAGAAAAAAAAGAGAAATTATTTTCAAACATTTTCTCTGAGTTTATTCAACCTCTCACATTGAAGTTTTTAAATTTATTATTACGTAAATCTCGCATTGTGATTTTTAATAATATTGTAAAAGCTTATGAGGAATTCTATAATGAAGCTAATAATATTTTAAACGTTATAATTACTACTGCTCAACCTTTTAATGATTCGCTTTTGCAAAAATTAGAATCAAAAATAAATGATTTTTTCCCCAATAAATCTTTGAAGTTTAATGAAAATATTGACAAAGAAATACTTGGAGGATTTGTAGTAAATTTTTATGATTACATGATAGATAAAAGCTTAAGGACTAGATTTATACAAGCTCGCAAACAAATAATGAAAAAAGAATATGAAAAAAAATACTAATTCAAATTTGAATCATAGAAAAATTTAAGTAAATAATTAAAAAATAATAAATATGTCAGAAATAAGACCTTCTGAAGTAATAGCACTTATTCGTCAAGAAATAGCTGGATTAGATCTCGAGAGTAATTTAGAGGAGATAGGATCAGTTTTGCAAGTAGGTGATGGCATCGCTCGTGTATATGGGTTGGGTAAAGTACAATCGGGAGAGATGGTGGAATTTATTAAATCAGGCATCAAAGGTATAGTGCTTAATTTGGAGATAGATAATGTAGGTATTGTGGTATTAGGTGAAATAAGCGAAATAAAAGAAGGTGATAAAGTAAAGAGACTCAATAGAATAGCCTCCATAATGACAGGTGAAGGTTTGCTGGGTAGAGTAATAAATACTCTGGGAGAACCAATTGATGGCAAAGGACCTATAGAAGGAGAACTCTACGAAATGCCATTAGAAAGAATAGCACCTGGCGTGATATTTCGCGAACCTGTGAATGTGCCTCTGCAGACAGGTATCAAAGCCATCGATGCTATGATACCTATCGGTCGTGGACAACGTGAGTTGATCATCGGCGATAGACAAACAGGTAAGACTGCTATTGTTATAGATACTATTATCAATCAACGAGAAAATTATGAAAAAGGTAAACCTGTTTATTGCATTTATGTGGCTGTAGGTCAAAAAAGTAGTACTGTAGCTCAAACAGTTAAAATCCTTGAAGATAAAGGTGCTATGCCTTATACAGTTGTAATATCTGCTCCCGCTTCGGATCCTGCAGCATATAGATTATATGCTCCATATGCTGGTGCAGCAATAGGAGAATATTTTCGTGATACTGGTAGAGATGCATTGGTAGTGTATGATGACTTGTCTAAGCAAGCTGTATCATATAGAGAAGTATCTTTACTACTTCGTCGTCCTCCTGGACGTGAAGCTTATCCGGGAGATATATTTTATTTGCATTCTCGACTACTCGAACGTGCAGCAAAGATTATTAGAAATGATGAAGTAGCTAAACAAATGAATGATCTCCCTGAGAGTATTAGAGATAAAGTAAAAGGTGGTGGGTCATTAACAGCTCTGCCAATTATAGAAACACAAGCAGGAGACGTTTCGGCTTATATTCCTACTAATGTGATTTCTATTACTGATGGACAAATATTCCTAGAGACAGATCTATTCAATGCTGGTATACGTCCTGCTATTAACGTAGGAATATCTGTGAGTCGAGTTGGTGGCAACGCTCAATTAAAAGCTATGAAAAAAGTCGCTGGCACACTAAAAATAGACCAAGCCCAATATAGAGAACTAGAAGCTTTTACTAAATTTGGAAGCGATCTCGATGCTGCTACTATGGCAGTATTAGATAAAGGTGCTCGTAATGTAGAACTGCTGAAACAACCTCAATATTCTCCTATGTCAGTAGAGAAACAAATAGCAATAATGTTTGTAGGTACTCATGGCTTAATAAGAAATATCCCTATTAATAAAGTTAGAAATTTTGAAGAAACTTACCTTCATAAATTAGAATCTTTACATCCTGAAATTTTAGAAACTTTAAAGCAAGGTGTTATTAATGAAGAAATAGAAAATAAATTGACTGACCTAGCTAAAGAAGTATCTAAACAATTTGAAGAAAAAAAATAAATTATGGCTACATTAAAAGCTATTAAAACACGTATTAAATCTATTGAGTCCACACAGCAGATAACTCAAGCAATGAAGCTAGTATCTGCAGCTAAACTTAGAAGAACACAAGATAGAATAATACATCTAAGAGAATATTCAAAAATATTAACTGATTTTCTACAATTGGTATTTGATGAAGATAATGCCTCTATCTCTACTTTTTTTAATGAACGTACTGAAGGTAAAATATTACTTGTGGCTTTTTCATCTAATAGAGGATTGTGTGGCACTTTTAATGCTAATGTCGTTAGAGAAGTTAATAATTATGTAAATAGCCTCTCAAACGAAGAAAGAAATAATTTGGAAATAATAACGATAGGGAAAAAAGTTTTTGATGGCATTAAGAAAAACAATTATCCAATAATAGCTAAATATGATGAACTGATAGATAAATTAGATTATGATATTATTAAAAATTTATCTGCTCAATGGGTAAAAGATTTTATGGAGATGAAATATAAAAAAATTGTTTTCATACATAACAAATTTAAAAATGCTGCTCAACAATATGTAAATAATTATCAATTTTTACCTTTAACTTTTAAAAAAGAAAATAGCGACAATGACTTATTTATTTTAGAGCCAGAAAAAAATGAATTTGCTAAAATACTTTTACCTAAATATTTAAACACTATTGCTTACCAAATATTTCTAGATTCTTCTGTCAGTGAGCATGGAGCTAGAATGACAGCGATGAGTAAAGCCACTGATAACGCAAAAGAATTATTAAAGGATTTGAATTTACAATATAATAAAGCACGTCAAGACGCCATCACTAAAGAATTAATAGAAATAGCTAATGGTGTAGAAGCCCTTAAAGGATAATTGAATTGTTTTTTTGATTTATAAAAAATTATATGAGAGAGAGCATATTTGCAAATATGCTCTCTCTTTATTATGATAAAAATGTTTAACTTTTAATGTCATATTTTTTTCTTATAAACTTACATTTTTGTAATGATATATATTATTACAAAAATAGTTTAATAAAAAGTACCATGGTCGATTTTTGAACCTATTATAAAACAAAAAGATGAATATCAAAGTCGTTTTAGGGGTTTATAAATAAAAAATATTGCCATGACATACAAAGTTTAACAAAACAATGTAACTTGATTTTACACTCTTTGTTTAAGTATCGCCCATCTTATTAATCCTTCAAATATTAATAAAATAAAAGCTATAAATAGAGGTATATAATAAATATCTTTGTGAGATACAATAGTGCTATAATGAAATCTAGTTTTTTCTAATTGATCTATTTCTGCGAATATCTTTTTTAATGATTCATTATCTGTAGCTCTAAAATATTTGCCATCTGTACTTTGGGCTATATTTATTAATAAATCCTCATCTATCATTACATCTACATAGTCATATACTATTCTACCGAATGGATCTTGAAAAGGATAAGGAGCTTTACCTATAGTACCAATGCCAATAGCATAAATATGTATTCCCATATTTTGAGCAATTTCTGCCGCTGTTAATGGGTCTACATAACCTGCATTATTTACACCATCTGTTAATAGAATAATTACTTTACTATTGGCTTCACTTTTTTCTAATCTTGAAATAGCTATCATTAGACCATCTCCTATGGCAGTACCATCCTCTATTATTCCGGTTTTTAGTTGTTTTAGTTGATATTTTAATATTTCATGGTCATATGTTATTGGGCAAGCCGTATATGCTGATCCACTGAATGCTACTAATCCTATTCTATCATTTGGTCTTTTATCTATAAATTCTACTGCTATATTTTTAGCTGCTTCCAATCTATTAGGTCTAAAGTCTTGAGCTAGCATACTTCCAGATATATCATTAGCTATCACTATATCTATACCTTCGTGATCTACTGATGAGGACACATTCTTTAGTTGTGGCCTACTCATAGCAATTATTATGAATGTGAGTGCTAATAATCTGAGATATGGTAATAATTGGAATAAAATTATTCTAAAATTTTTTGTTTTTAATGGTAGAGCATTGATATGTGGCCAATTTATGTAATTATATTTTTTATAAGAACGTTTTTTTACATTCCACCACCACAATACTGGAATGATTAATAATAGTAATAGGACGTACGGATATTGTATTATTAGATTATTCATGTTGTTGATTCTTTAATTGCTCTTGTTCCCAAAGATATTGTGTAAATTTTTCACAAAATTCATAATCTCTAAATCTTTCTTCTATTGTAGGAGTATATTTTGCAAATTTTGCTAAATCAGATGTATTTAAAAAGATCTGTAAATTAGTTAATAAATCTTTTGCATTGCAGTATTTATGCATCTCTATGAATAGTTCAGATGAGAGCATTTCAAAGGCATTTATATTGTACAATCTAAATAAAAATCTACGTAATACATCGGTAAGTTTCGTATAATACTCTTTTGCATTCATTTGAGTAATACCATTATTATCTTTTAGTTGTTGTAATGATTGCTTAACTTCTTCTATTGGAGAAATGTATGGATTGTATTTATAGGCTTCAATAGACTTTTTCTTTTTTCTTTTCTTATAAATTATAAAAATAACAATGAATAATAATATTGCTGCCACAATAATTAAAAGCCATATCCACCATTTACTTTGCGAAGGTGGCTCTGCGATTTCATAAATATCTTTAATTGGTTTAAAAGCTTGGGATGTATCTATCGGCATAGGTACTACGTTTATAGCTATGCTATCTATATTTAGTTTAGTTGTTTTTTGTTTATTTTTATACAAAATTTCAATGTCAATTGGTGGTAATGCAAATTTGCCAGAGTCAAAGCCAGTAACAAATAATTGTTTCTCCCAAGTTTGATCATTTATTTTAGCCCAAGGTCTTTCTTTATATATATGTAATTTACTATGAATTTTTCTAGTAAATTTGGAAATAATAGAATCTATTGGATAATTTGATGATTTAATATTAATTTTAATATTTGAAATTTCACCTAGATAAATGGTATCTTTCGAAATAGTAATTCTTTGATTTAATTCAATATTTTGTGCTTTTATAAAAATAGAAACAAATAAAAAAGTGATTAAAAAAAATATTTTTTTAAAAGTAAAATTTGATCTAGTCATAATGAAAAATTAACAAAATTAAACTAATCTTTTTTCTCTTTTTTTAAAAAGTGATGTAAGTAATGGGATGTAGTCTATCTGAGTATCTATGGTTAGGAAATCTATATTATGTTTTTTGCAAGTTTTTTCTAAATAGTTATGATGCACTTGATAAACATCCATCCAAGCTTTTTGGAATTTTTTATCACTGAAATCTACTGGGAAAAACTTATCAGATTCTGGATCATATGTTATTACAAACCCATTATCTGGAGGAGTTATTTCTATGTTATCTACTATTTGGATACAAATAAAATCATGTTTTCTATTAGTTATGCCCATGGCTAATTCATATTGAGTATCATAGAAATCGGATATTAAAAAAACTATACTACGTTTTGGTATTACATGATTTAGATATTCTAGTGCATTTTTAATATTTGTTTTTGAGCTTTTAGGTTCATAAGCTAATATTTCTCTGATAATAGCTAAAATATGAGAAAGTCCTTTTTTTGGGGGAATAAACTTTTCTATTATATCTGAGAATAATATTACACCAATGCGGTCATTATTTTTGAGTGCAGAGAAAGCTAATATACCAGCAATTTCGGATATTAATTCATTTTTCATTTTAGCAGTACTTCCGAAAATTGTAGAACGACTAACATCTATCATAAAAATCAGTGTGAGCTCACGCTCTTCTTGATATACTTTAATGTAGGGGTGATTATGTCTAGCAGTCACATTCCACTCAATATCTCGTATATCATCACCATAAACATATTCCCTCAAATCGGAATATGCCATTCCTTTCCCTTTAAAAGCACTTTGATATTGCCCTGCAAACATCTGAGTAGATAGTTTACGAGCTGTTATAGATATATGTCTAACCTTTTTCCTTAAATCTTCTACTTTTATGCTCATGGCACTTCTATAACATTTAAAATGTCTGCAATGAATTGATCTGAACTAATATTTTCTGCTTCTGCTTCATAAGTCATACCTATTCTATGACGTAACACGTCAAAAGCAATAGCTCTCACATCTTCTGGTATCACATATCCACGACGATGTATGAATGCACTGTC
>JAPXMM010000103.1:0-9249 GCA_033809015.1 Bacteroidales bacterium | reverse complement strand
TATTATTTGTTTAAAAATCGGCTGTCCGACAAATTTAATTTCTGTATCTTTGCACATGTTGTATCTTTTTTTGCTTTAACAAAGTTACAACATTCGGGAAAATCTTCGGAAAGTACCCGATTTTTTTTAAAATTTTAGTCGGTTAGTAGTGTAAATAAATGTGAAAAATAATAGTAAGGGATAATGAAAAATATTTTAATGTTTTTAAAAATCAAGTTTATCATAAAAAGTTTATATATTTGCAAAAAATTATTTATATGGATAAAATATTCGAAAATCCAACAGAATTATTCACCCTTACTAAAGAAGGTACACGTGAGTTCTACGACAATCTCTATAATGAAATGATAGAAGAAGGTAAAGATGTAGTAGATTATCAAGAAATCAAAGCCATGTCTACAGGTGTATTATGCCCAGATTGTAATAGCAGCCACGTCATTAAAAATGGTTTGCAAAGTGGAGTTCAAAACTATCGTTGCAAAAACTGTGGTAGACAATTCAGAGTTACCACTGGCACCTTTATGTATCGTGTTCATGAAAAGGGCAAAATGTTAGAATATATTAAATGTATGAGTGTAGGCATGAGCTTGAGAGAATGTGCCAGGAATGTACATATTAGTCTTTCAACAAGTTTCTTTTGGCGGCACAGAATATTGTGTGCCATGCAGTCATTTGAAGATAATGTTAATTTCTTTGGAGTAGTTGAGTTAGAGGAGCTTCTAATGAATTATTCCGAGAAAGGCAAAAAGAAAAGAGACAAGAAAGAATTAAAAAAATTGAAGAAAAAGAAGCCAACAAAAGTGGCAGTAATAGCTGCCACAGATAGGAGTGGAAATATTTTGTTCAAAAAATTAGAAGATGAAAGAGTGCAGGCTGATCACATATCTGATTTTCTAAAATCACGAATATCTGAAGATTCAATAGTATGTGGCAGCAATAAAAAAGCTTTTAAGACAGTAACTGCAGAGCACATCAAACACAAAGAAATAACTAACAAAAATAATATGAAACGAGGTATATATAGTGTATCAACAGTTCATGAAAAAATAACCGATTTTGTTGACTGGATATATTACAAGTTTCGTGGAGTGGCGACAAAGTATTTAACAAACTACATAATGTGGTTTGTAGTGAAGGGGAAGTATCTGGCTGAGAAGATTATAGAAGATACAGGAAGGATACTGAATTTGGCAGCGTCGGATAGGCGGGCGTGGGAGCGGTATAGTGATTTGATGTCTTCAACATATTTAATTCATAACATTTAAAATTTTTTCAATACCTTTTTTCTTTATTCATTTTTACTTTTGAAATATTTCAATATTTATTAAACCTTCACGTCTTTTCAATTTCTCCTCGTTTATATTAAAATTTGCTATTAATTTTTAAATAAGTAAATTTGTAAAAAAAATATGAAAAATTTTTTAGTTGGTATAGATTTTTCAAAGGGCTCTATTAAAGCTCTAGAATATGCTTTAATGTTAAATAATTACATTAATTCTAAGATTGCGATGTTATATGTAGATAAGCCGATACCTACTGAATCTATTTATGCTACTGTTACAGCTAACTATAGAACTGAACTACATCAACGTTTTGAGCAATTGATGAATGAATTTAAACCCAAATTAAATGATATTTCCAGATTAGAATATAAAATCACAACAGGTAAAGTTTATGAAGAATTAGCAAATTATGCTAAAAAAAATGATATAGATTATATTTTTGCAGGTACTCATGGTATATCTGGCTATGAAGAAATGTGGATTGGAAGCAATGCTAATAGAATAGTATCTACTTCTCCTTGTCCAGTATTTACTATTAGACAAACATACGAAGTACATGATAGGGTTAGGAGTATATTATTGCCTATAGATTCTACTGCTGAAACTACTAATAAGTTACCGTGGGCTATAGAAATAGCAAAATATTCAAATGCAGAAATTCATATTTTTGGTGCTTATATTACTGATTTAACAACTATGAAAAATAAAGTAAATAAAAATATTGTAATGATAGAAAATGAGTTAGAAAAGGAAAATATTAAATTTAAATCTTTTAAAAAATCTATTACTAATTATACTTCAGATCTCATTTCATATGTTGAAGATAATAATATAGATTTAGCTATTATTATGACTGAACAAGAGAATAGAAATACAAATGTTCTATTAGGACAATATGCCATGCAGATGATAAATCATTGTCCTGTTCCAGTATTGAGTGTACATCAAGATGATAAATTCAATTCAAAATAGCACAGTGTATCCTCTTGATTTAATTGAAAATGAAGCTAATAAATTAGGTAAAATTATTCGTATTGAACCAATTTCTTCATCTGGTTCTAGTCGTTTTTATGCTATTATTTATTATGAAGATAGCACTATTTTGGGTTGCTATAATAGTAATGTAAAAGAAAATGAGGCTTTTATTTATTTCTCTAATCTTTTCTATAATAGCAATTTATCTGTTCCTCAGATATTACATGTTTCTGATAATGGAACTATTTATTTTCAAACTTATATTTCAGAACTTTCTTTATTTGATTTATTAAAAATAAAAAAATTTCATTATGATAATGAAATTGTAGATTATTATTTGCAAGCTTTACAATTGCTACAGCAGTTTAAAAAGTTTACAGATATTGATTTTTCTAAAACATATCCTAAACCATCGTTTGATAGCAGATCTATTAGGTGGGATTTGAATTATTTTAAATATAATTTTCTGAAAATTCTGGATTTGCCTTTTGATGAAGATAAATTAGAAAATGATTTTGAAAAACTAGAAAATATAGTGTTTTCATATTCACAAAATTATCTCTCTTTGAGAGACTATCAATCTGCTAATTTAATGTTAAATAACAATAAAATTTATGTGATAGACTTTCAAGGGGCTAGAATAGGTTCTCAGATGTATGATGTGGCAGCTTTACTATTTGATAGCAAAGCTCAAATGCCAAATGACATTAGAGAGCGGTTATTATTATTTTATTTGAATTTAATTAATATTGGTGATAGTAAATTTTCACAATTAAAAGATGAGTTTTATTGGATTGCATTATTTAGACAAATGCAAGCTTTGGGAACTTTTGGTTACAGAGGATTGATTCAACATAAGCCTAGCTTTACTTCATCTATACCTTTCGGAGTAAACAATTTAGAAATAATTACCAATAATTTAAATTTGAATAATCTTGTTGAATTACCTAAAATTTTTGAAATTTTAATAAACAAATATCATCCTAAATCGAATGTTAAAAAGGCTAATAAAACATTAAATGTTAAAATAACGTCTTTTTCTATTAAAAATCAGTATCCTTCATTAGATAATGAGCATGGTGGTGGTTTTGTGTTTGATTGCAGGTGTTTAACAAATCCAGGTAGATTGCCAGAAATGGGAAAGCTAAATGGTAAAGATAAAGTCGTCATAGAAATGATGAAATCTGATGAAAAAACTCAAAAATTTTTAAATTATATTTTTAATATTATATCTTTAGCAATAAATGAATACTTAGAAAGAGGTTATACTTTGCTACAAATTTGTTTTGGCTGTACTGGCGGGCAACATAGGTCTGTATATTGTGCAGATGAGATCGCTTGGAGATTAGATGAATATTTTGGTGAAAAAATAATTATAAATATTGAACATTTGAATATTTGATAATTTTTGATGAGAAAGTGGAATAGGAGAGAGTGATTTTTTTAATTATGCGTTTAGTTAATAACCAAATTTATTATTGTGAATGTATCAGTAATGATTATATTTTATAAGAGTGTAATTTGATATGTTAAAAAAAATTCATTTTAAAGCTTTTCTTGATAAAATGAAGAATATTTTTTGAAGAATTATAATCATAATTTTTTTGTTTAAAATAATCTATGATATTTAATCAATTGTTTTTATATGTTCTAAATTATTATTAATATATCTTTTATTAAATTATTTATTAAATATTTAATTCCTTATAATTTTCTTTGTAATTTATAATTAGAAAAGTATAAATAGCAATTTATTTAAATTAGTATATCATATTTTATTTTATACATTTATAAAAGAAAAATCTACGCTGTGGAAATTATTTGATAAAACTACGCAATCATCTATTGGGGTTTACAAACTCGCAAGCTAAAGCTTGCTCAAACAGTGTAACCCCTTATACCTTACGCTGCTTGCTTGTTTTATAGCAAATAATTTCCAAATGCGGTATAAATTCGAACATAGAATAAATTTTTAAGTTATTCTAATAATAAAAAATTTTTTATAAAAATATATGAGCTAAACGCCTATTTTAATATGTTTTTATTGTATGTACATTAAGTCTCAGTTATAAATAAAAACGCATCCAATTAATATTTTTAATATTGTAAATAATGATTTGTGTAAAAAAATGTTTATATTTGCAATAATAATTTATAAAGTTATGGCAGAAGATTATTTAAAAAAAGTCGCTGATATTTTATTAAAGAAAGAATATATTGTGGCACTTACAGGTAGCGGTATAAGTGTGGCCAGTGGATTGAGAACTTTTAGAGGTGAGAATGGTTTGTGGGAAGATTACAATCCTCAAGCGTTAGAAATATCGTATTTTTATGAACATAGGGCTGAATCATGGGATTGGATTTATAAATTATTTTTTGAACCATTAAAAAGTGCTCAACCTAATGCAGCTCATTATGCTCTTGCAGAATTAGAGAATATGGGTAAGTTAAATGCTATCATTACTCAAAACATTGATGGCTTACATCAAGCTGCAGGCAGTAAAAATGTTATAGAATTTCATGGAACAACAAGAAATCTGATTTGTACCAAGTGTGGTGCAGATTATAGTAGAGATGAAATAGATTTTTCTATTTTACCTCCTAAATGTTCTAAATGTGGAGAAATTCTCAAGCCAGATTTTGTTTTTTTCGGAGAAATGATACCTCATAAAGCTGCTGAATATGCTTATCATCATGCTATGCATTGTGATGTTATGCTAATTATCGGTACTTCAGGTATAGTAATGCCTGCTGCAGATCTACCTCGTATCGCTAAACAAAATAATGCTACTCTCATAGAGATAAATCTCGAACAGCATAATGATAGATTTTTTGCTCCAGATATTTTCATACAAGGTGATGCAACTGTTATTTTACCTAAATTAGTAGAAGAGATCAAAAAATAATATTTTTTTAATTTATTTTCATTTTTTATTATTATCACTCAAAGAGGAAGATGATTATAATTATTTTGATCTCCTATTTTGAGTGTTGCACATAAGGAAACTTTAGTTTACTAAATTTCTTTTTATTTTTTAAAAAATAATCGATAAGTATTGATCTAGGATATAAAAATTTAATAGTTTCTGCATTAATTTTAGGATTGTAATATTTTTTTAAATTATCAAAATCTTTATGTGCAAGTGAAATAGCTTTAATATTTGAAAATTTGCCAGTAAAAAAGTAAAAACACATCATTAAATATTCTATGAAATGTCTAACTCTAGATATTTTTTTGAAATTAACATAAGGAAGATTTTTAAATAACATCAAATAGTTATTCCTAATGTTCAAAAAAAGTTTTCTAGGATCATTATATTGCAAACTGGCACCACCCAAATGATAAATTTTACTTTGAGGAATACAAGCTAATTTATAGCCGAGATGTTGTATACGCCAACATAAATCTATTTCTTCCATATGAGCAAAAAAACGTTCATCAAAGCCTCCAAGTTGATAATAAATAGAAGACCTTATAACAAAGCAAGCACCTGAAGCCCAAAATATATCAGCTATATCATCATATTGCCCATTATCTTTTTCTATAGTATTAAATATACGTCCTCTACAAAAGGGATAACCCCATTTATCTACATATCCACCGGCAGCACCTGCGTACTCGAAATATTCTGGATTGTTGAAACTAAGTATTTTAGGTTGTAAAGCTGCATAATCCTTATTTTTCTCTAAAAAATCTATCAAAGGCTCGCACCATTTATCTGAAACTGCAACATCAGAATTCAATAGAATAAAATAATCACTATCTATTTGTTTTAGACCTTCATTATATCCTTTAGCAAAGCCATAATTTTCATTCAGAATAATTAATTTTATGTCATCAGGATAATTTTTTTGTAACCAATCAAGACTTTCATCAGTAGAGCCATTATCGATTACATAAATTTGATAATTATATGAGTTATATTTAACGAGAATTGGGATAAATTTTTGAAGGAGAGATATTCCATTCCAATTAAGTATTACTACAGCAACTGAAGGCATCATTACCGTGGATTATCGAAATAGTCATTCACTTTACCACCCCAGCCGAATTCTGGATTGTCATCTTCAGGATTACCAGAAGAATAAATTTTTCGAGCCAATCTTTGTCTCCAGTTAGGATTATTATATTCTCCTCTCACATCACTATGCAATAATTCGTAATTATTATATGTAAGCGAAGGATTATAAAAAACAAATTTTTTGTTAAACTCACCATTCACTTCGTAATAATGCCATATTTCATAAGGGAAAGCATTGGGTTCATTTTCATTCTGAACAATGGTATTCGGTGGTCCATATTTCAAATATACTCTACCACGATCTGTCAAATATCCTTTTCTAATCTGCGTACTGTACTTTTGATTAACAGCTTCTATCTTTTCTAAATAATTTCGCCAGGCTTTTTCAGGATTTTGAGGATCTTTATTTGCCCAGTAAGCATATATAAATTGCTTTATCTCATTTGTATCTGTCGATTTAATATATTTCTTTATTAATTCTACCTCTACAGAACTACTAATGGGAGTTAATATTCTCATGTATTCATGTAAGGAATCTAAATTTTTTACTTTTGCTAAATAATTATAATCCTGTTCAGCTATTTGATATGGCAAAATAGAAGGATGATCTACATATATAGGTAACTGCACTTGAGCTACAGTAATGCCACTTGTATTTATTGCTTCACTAACTAAAGCATAATTGCCAGAAGGTAATTTAGAAATATTAAAATTACCAATAAATCCTATAAAATTATCCACATTCATTTTTTTAGTAAAATAATATTTCTCTAAAATTTGTCTATTATTCAAATCTTCTAAATAAATGCACAAAAGGAATTGTTTATTAGTATCGAAATTTTTAAAATTATAAATTTCGAAATAAAAATACAATAATGAATCATTTTCTTCGAAAATATTTATTGGTCTATATTTTAATTGATAACCACCTTTTGTAAAATCATCATTATCATTTTGAGCTATAGAATATCCATCTAGCAACTGTATACCAGAATAAGCAATAGTATCAAACCTAGGAACATAAAATTTAGTATTGAAATTAGATTTTCTAAGTGTATCAAATTCATCTCTCATAGAAAGCTCTAAATTGTAAATACCTGGCTGTAAATTAAATGAAAATAAATGAGAAACGACGTCATTAAACATTTTGATACTATCCTTAGGAATAATCAGATGCAATTTAGAAAAATCCGCAATATTATTTGAACTATCTTTTATAAGTAATAAAATAGAAACCTTAGCATGTTCGTAAGGGAATGCAGTTTCAGTAGAAAAACTTAAATTATTAGGTAAAATAGAAAGATAAAACTCTATATAAGGTCCATTATTAAATGAATAATAATTATTATAATTTAAAAATGCTTTAATTTGCTTATTTGAACTTTCTTGAGAAAATAAAATTATTGATAATGATATCAATAAAATAAAAATTATTGCCTTTTTCATTATTTAATATATTTTAAATAAAAAAATTATTTATAAAATTACAAAATTTTTTTAATATAATATCATAAAAAATACGTTGTATTACAGATGAATGCTATCTACTAAACATTGTTTGATATTATCATTAATTTGTTCAATGTAAATTTTAGAATTTTTTAATATGTCAAAATTTGATTTATCATAATATGTAATAGTAACCAAAGATAGATTGTATGTAAGATCAGTATTAAAATATTCATTGAGTTTATTTATTAAAATTGGCAATTTTACAATATCATTATTCACACAAACATAAAAGTTAAAAGCATCTAATTGCATCAGGTTAATTCTAATATTTAAATCTGCGAAAGTATAAAATATTAAAGATAAATCGTTTTCATTGAGGGAAAGCAAGTTTTTAGGAGCAATAGAAATGAGTACTTGATCATTTTTAATTATTAAAGAAGATATATGTTCATCATCGGAAGTGCTATCATTTATTAGAGTACCATCAGGAGTAGGATTATAAAAATCTTTAACAAATAATTTTATTTTTTTACTTTGTAAAGGTTTAATAGTTTTAGGATGCAAGACAGTAGCACCATAATAAGCCAAAGTAAAAGCTTCTTTGTAATCAATATGACGCAATAGAACTGCATTGCTGAAAAGCTTAGGATTAGCATTAAAAATTCCTGGTACATCTTTCCAAATAGTGATAGCTTTAGCATCTAAACAATTAGCAAAAATAGCTGCTGAAAAATCGCTCCCTTCGCGGCCTAGAGTAGAAACATAACCATCAATAGATCTCCCGATGAAACCTTGAGTTAAAAAAAGATTATTATTTTGTAATAAAGGTTTAACTTTTTCATCAATCATTTTATTTGTCAAATCCCAATTAATGATAGCATCTCTATGCTGTGTGTCAGTGATAATAATGTCGCGAGCATCTAACAAGACATTTGGAATATTAAAAGAGTCAAAAATATAATGCAAAATGGTAGTAGATAAAATTTCACCATAGCTAATAGTAGCATCATAATGGATATCATATTCCCAATTTTTATAATTATACAAAGCATGCTCTAATTGCTGGAAACATTGATTAATATCACTAAAAATCGGATGATTTGAATTATTAAAAAAATAAGAAGCAATATTTTCATGAAATTTTTTAAGATTTAACAAATCACTGGTAAAATCTTGATGATTTCTAGCTAAAAAGAGTATATTTTCGAGAGCATTAGTAGTTTTAGCAAAAGCAGAAATTACAATAAGAGTAGGTTCATTATTAATGTTATTAACTATTTTGATAGCTTGTTCAATGGCTTTAGGATCAATTAAGCTACCACCACCGAATTTATAGATTTGCATTTTTTATACAAAGGTAAGGGGAAAAAATGGGAGTGGCAAGTAGAAGATTAATCTTTTAAAATTAGTATTGGATTTAATCTCAGCTCCATATATACATACCATGCTTGCCGATCTGATGAAGCTAAATTTAGCATCCTGCCTACATCTTCTACTAATTTATTTAACAAATATTT
>JAPXMM010000102.1:0-9275 GCA_033809015.1 Bacteroidales bacterium | reverse complement strand
ATTATGTTGAAATCCCCTGGGATATCTTACGCAAAATTTCAAATCGCATTGTGAATGAAGTAGAGCATGTGAATAGAGTCTGTTATGATATCACGGGTAAACCACCGGCAACGATTGAGTGGGAGTAGTTAAAAACAGGCTCTAAAGCCTTATAAATAGCCATTTTGTGATTGGTGTGCTTGCGAAATGCTTGCAAATTTTAGAAATTGGTCACCTGAAGAATAATTTTCAAGGAATACAAAAAGCAACTAATAGAAAAATCCTAGTTGCTTTTTTGTTTTTTATCATTTATAAGTTTAATGCTGCTTTCATCGAAACTGCCAACAAATCTGTGGCGATTGTTTTAGCAACTTCTAATGTAAACGGCAGAGCTTTATCTTTAATTATCTTCTTGACATTATTCCATGTAGTATCTTCTCTAATTTTATCTAAAAAATCATGTCCTTCCCAAGTTAATGAACCAACTGAAAAAAAGTATAATGATATGAATGAGTTAAATCGAAGATTTGCGTTGACCAATTTTAAGAATAAGAGAGAATTTTATCGAGATAGTATTTTCAAGAACAGGATTATCAGCATTGATATATCCGGAGAATTTAGAAAAGAAATAAGAGAATTAACTTCTATTGTAAGTAGAAATTCAGCTAACCTAAATCAGATAGCAAAAGCGGTAAATAGTACAGGGATTATATACAAAAAAGATATTGAATTAATCCATTCCGGATTAGAACTGGAGTTGTCATTTCTTGCGGAATTTAGAGAAAAAGTTTCCGACTATATCATCAATGAGGTAATCGGATAATGGCAGTTACAAAAATACATCCGATTAAAACAACACTAAAAAAGGCAATAGACTATATCTGTAACGGCGATAAAACCGATGATGAAATCTATGTTACAACGCACCTGTGTAGTAGAGAAAATGCTTATAAAGAATTTGAACTTACTAAAAAACAATTTAATTCAAGAACAAAGATATTAGCACATCATTTGATTCAATCTTTTGTTCCGGAAGAAGTAAGCTTTGAAGAAGCACATCAAGTTGGAATTGAACTCTGTGAAAAGATTTTAGGCGGGAAATATGAGTATGTTTTAGCGACGCATATCGACAAAGATCATATTCATAATCACATCATCTTTAATTCCATAGATGTGGATGAGGGGAAGGTGTACTACTCCTATTACGGCTCCTATATGAACATCAGAAATCAAAGCGACAGACTTTGCAAGGAGCATAATTTATCTGTCATTGACCAAGAAACACAAAAAGAAATCAACGAGATTAAGCGAAGAAAATTTGTGAATTGGTATGACTGGAATGAGGACAAAAAAGGAAATAGCTATAAGTCAAGGCTTCAGTTTGATATGGATAGAGTAATCCAAAAAGCAATAAACTGGGAACATTTTATTAAAATAATGGAACAATATGGATATGAAATTAAGTTTGGAAAGCATATTGCTTTCAAACAGAAAAATCAGCAGAGATTTACCAGAGCGAAAACCATAGGGACTAATTACACAGAAGAAAAAATCAAAGAAAGAATTCGAAATAAAGACAAAGAAATAGGAGAGCTTGTAGACAAAACCAAATATGGAAATCAGGATTGGGTAGTTCATACCAATATGCAAGTAGCATCCAAAATTCTATTAAAAATAAGAGATAAAGGCTTTAACTCTATGGAAGCATTGGAAAAAGGAATCCAAAAAATATCATTTCAAAAAAATGAATTAAAGCGAGAATTTGATAAACTATCATGGGAACAAAAGAGGATAAAAGAAGTAGTAAAGCATATTCAAATCTGTATCAGCAAAAGAGAACATTATGAGGGGTATCGCAAAAATCCGAATGATAAAATTTATATGATGATGAACCGAAAAGATATAGAAGCCTATCAGAAATCCTATGAGGAAATAGATATTTTTCTTAAGCAATTTCCGCATTTGAAAGATACTGTATTAGAAGGATTGAAGAAAAAATCAGGTAAAAATCTTTTTAGGAAATTAAACGAGCATTCTAAAGAATTGCAAGCTAAACAAGAGGAGATAATCAAGAAACATAATTCATTATTAAAACAGTATGATGAATTGCAGCATCTGAAAGTTAATATGAATGAGTATCTTGGTAGGGATAAAACAGAGAAAAAGGAATCAGTTATTGGAGTAATTAAGAAGCATAAAAGGAAAATAGATAAAACAATTGAGCAGAGTCATAGTATGAGTAACGATATGGAGCTATAGCAATACATGGAGAGTATTATAAATTTGATACTCTCCATTTTTTTGATGCAATTAGCATCTGATTTTTCAATAAAAATATAGAAAAAATGGGTGAAATATGCTATAATGTCTACTAAATAGATTAAAATGTGGCAAGGAGGAATAAAGATGGCAAGTCTTAATGTTACTGATGTAATAAAAGAATTAGACATTTCTAGGTCATATTTATATAAATTAATAGATAAAGAAAATATTTTAGTTCCGAGAAGTGATACAGGAAGATACTTTTGGGATGAAAACACAGTTAAAACTATAAAAAGATTTTTGCACATAGATGGTTTACAGGATAAGGATGACACAGATTTTTTAATATCTAAATTAGGATTAAAGCAGTCATTTATAAACAATAGACGATATTTAGGAAATAAATATTCTCTTTCCGATTTTATAAGAAAAACAGTTGATGAAAATTGTAAAGGTGTAAATATTGTTATTGACATATTTAGTGGAACCGGTGCAGTTGCGAATACTTTTAAGGATAAAATGCTTATCACAAATGATTTGCTGTATAGTAATTATATTTCTAATTATGCATGGTTTGGATATGAAAAATATTCAAGCAAAAAGATAATTGAGCTTATATACGACTATAATCAAGTTAAAACAAAAGAAAATAATTATATGCGAGAAAATTTCGCAGATACTTTTTTTTCTGCTGATGATTGTAGCAAGATAGGATATATAAGAGAAGATATAGAAGTAAAGTATAAAAATAAAGAAATAAATTTTAAGGAATATTCAATATTGATTACATCGCTTCTATATGCAATGGATAAGATTGCAAATACGGTTGGACATTACGATGCATATAGAAAAAATGTTGATTTTGAAAAAAAATTAGCATTGAATGTTTTATTACCTGAAGAAACAATAAATTCTAATAATGTTTGTTATAACCTTGATTCAAATGAGTTGATAAAAAGTATTAAGGGTGATTTGTTGTACCTGGATCCCCCATATAATTCAAGGCAGTATTGTGATGCATATCATTTACTTGAAAATGTGGCACGATGGGAAAAGCCTGAAGTTTATGGGGTTGCAAGAAAGATGGATAGAACGGCATTAAAAAGTGATTATTGCATGATTACAGCTACAAAAGCATTTCAAGATTTAATTGAAAAAGCGGATGCAAAGTATATCTTGCTCTCGTATAACAATATGTCCAATAAAGGAAATGATAGGTCGAATGCGAAAATATCGGATGAAGATATCATGAGAATTCTCAGTAAAAAAGGTAAAGTTACTATATTTGAATCGGACTATAAGAGTTTTTCGACTGGAAAATCAGATATAAAAGATAATAAAGAAAGACTGTTTTTATGCGAAGTATTTAGCGAAGAAAAAAAGAAAATGAATATACCTTGCCCGTTTAATTATACAGGTGGAAAATTTAAGTTGCTAGAACAGTTACAACCTTTATTTGATGAAAAGGAAGTATTTTTAGATATGTTTGCCGGAGGAGGAAATGTTGGAATAAATTCATCTTCTTCAAAAGTTATTTTTAATGACACGAATGAAAATTTGATAGATTTAATTGAATTTATAAAAGACACTGATACTGATGCTTTATTAAAACAAATAGACAATATTATTGAGGCATATAACCTATCCAATACATCATTATATGGGTATTCTTATTATGATTGTGATAGTAGTAGAGGCTTAGCCGAATACAATAAAGGAAGATTTCTCAAGTTAAGAGATGATTTTAATGCTAAAGTTCTTGCTGGAGAAATAGATTATCCAATGTTGTATGTACTTATGGTGTTCTCTTTTAATAATCAGATCAGGTTTAATCGAAAGGGACTTTTTAATCTTCCGGTAGGTAAGAGAGATTTTAATTCCAAAATGAGAAGTAAACTTGTATTATTTTCTGAAGAATTAAAAAGTAAAGATGTCCAGTTTATGAAAAAGGACTTTAGAGAAATTTCGTTAGATGATTTTTCTCAGGAGACTTTTATTTATTGTGATCCACCTTATTTGATTACAAATGCAACATATAATGAAAATGGAATGTGGACTGAAATAGAAGAAAAAGCTTTACTTGAATTTTTGGATGAAGCCAATGAAAAAGGTTTTAGTTTTGCTTTGTCTAATGTTTTGGAAAGTAAAAATAAAAGAAATGATATTTTATATAATTGGATTGAAAGCAAAGGATATTATTGCAATTACTTAAATAAAAGTTATTCAAATAGTAACTATCATAGAAAAGATAAAGTCAGTATATCTGAAGAAGTTTTAATTACTAACTATCCTGTGAATTGGAGGAATAAGTAAATGTCTAATAAAAGTATTCCATATCAAAGTTTTTGTTGGGTTATAGGAACTACAAGTTTTAGAACTGCAAAACTAAATTTAAAAATCGAGGCACAGTTGTTGCTTCTTGATGAGTTTTATAATGAGGTCATAAAGGAATCAAGTTGGAACTGGAACAATGAATTGCAAAAAAAATATTATGATTTTATGAAAGATAGAACTTTCCTAACAGGAGAAGCAAAAAGAAAAGACAAAGACGCCAGAGAAAAAACATCAGGATTGGTTGATATTGGTTTAATTACAGAAGATAGATTGATTACGGATGCAGGAAGAGAACTCCTTAAAATAACAAGTAGTGGGGATTTTGAAACCAATAATGTGTTTAATATTAATAGAGATAGCTTTATCTATCTAAAACAGCTTCTTAAAACAAGTATAGATGTAAGTGGTAGTATCGTTAGACCGTTTATTGCGGTTGTAAAGTGCCTGACGGAACTTGAGTTTTTAAGTTATGACGAGTTTACTTATTTTGTTCCGCTAATTAGAGATGACGAAAGTGCAAAACAAATCATATCGGATATTAAATTATATCGAGAAAATAAAATTTTGCCGGAAGAAATAATATATAAGCGGCTTATGCAAATGGATAACTATAAACTTGCACAAGAAGAATTTATAACCTCTGATGTTGATGAAAATTTAATATGTTTAGTGGGGATGAATCGTAAAAGCAGAAGCTATGACAAACCGTACTATAAACTATATGAGAATTTAAAGAAGGTATTTCTTGATGGTGAAAGTATTTATGAATCGCTATTAAATTCTGCAAAGAATATAAATCAAAAACCTGGAACGCTTTGGAGAAGTTTACTATTTAAGACAACCAATATTGGTGTTGTAAGAAAAAATGGGAAATCTTCAATTAATAAACTATGCCCATTTATAAACTGTAAAAATGAGACAGAACTAAAAGAAGTGTTTTTCAAATATTTACATGTTTTTAAAGCAATGGCGACTTTATCTGATTATTTTGATTTAAATAGAAGATATTTTAATATTACAGATACTCTAATTTTTGAAGATCGTATGATTAAGTTGGATATGATTCCAAAGTATTATTTTAAAGAAATTATTGATGTTCTGTATACAGAAACTTTTAGTAGAGATAATAATCTCAGGGCTGATGCCCCACTTGAAACTATATCAGAAGCATTCAAGTTAGATATTAGAAAAGTATATGTAGCTTTAAGTAAAGATTTAGGAATTACAATTAAGAGTCCGGAACAAGCTGCAATTTATGTAAATGATGAACGATACAGAAGATTTAACACTTTGATTGATAAGAAATTTAAAGATTCTGTGCTTATAGAGTTACTAAATTGTTTTGAGAAACGTGATGATAAAAGGATTGAAGAACTTGTTACAGATGAGGCTGAAATACCAACTATCTTTGAATATATTTTGGGAATAATATGGTATAAAGTAAGTGAAAGACAAGGGAATATTTTGGACTTCATGAAGTTATCATTAGAAGCCAATTTATTGCCTAAGACACATGCGGCCGGAGGTTATGCAGACATTATATATGAATATGAAGCGTGTACCTCTTATCCAAAGCATTCATTATTGCTTGAAGCAACCCTTGCAGATGGAAATAATCAAAGAAGAATGGAAATGGAGCCTGTTTCAAGACATTTAGGCGATTATAGGATTAGATTTAATAATTCGTTTGATTACAGCCTATTTGTAAGCACATACTTAGATAAAAATGTGATTTCGGATTTTAGATATAGAAAGATAATTCCATATACTAGAGATGAAGAAACCATTACAGGAATGAAGATTATTCCAATGGATACAGATTCTCTTAAGAAAATAATTAAAAATAAGGTTAAGTACAAGTATCTGTATGAAGTGTTTGATAAATACCATGAAATGCCATTAGAGACTGTAGATTGGCATGATGGGATGATAAAAGAGGCTACGGTAGAGTATAAGGCATAAAAAATATGAACTTTAAAAATTAATATATGAATTATACAGGGTGGTGAGAAGGGCAAAAATGAAAAAAATAGATCTACATTTACATACACAAAAATGTAAAAAAGGTGATGGAGCGTCGAGAGTAATAGATGCAGAAAAATTCATAGAAAAAATTCAAGAAAATAACGTTGGATTATGTGCGATTACGAATCATAATAAATTTGATATCAATGAATATAATGCGATTTCAAGTAAACCAATAAATTTTATTATTTTTCCGGGCATAGAGTTAGATGTTAGATTTGATGAAAACAAAATAAGGCATATTATTTTAGTGTGCAGTCCAGAGTGTGCAATTGATTTTAAAGACATTTTTTCTAAAGATGACAATAGAAATTATGATGATTATAAACTGGAATATAATGACTTAATACTCAATATTAAGAAATTTAATAAAGATAAAATTTTAATTATTCCTCACTTTTTAGATAAAGATAAAGATAGATCAATAAGTATTGAAGAAAAAAATCTTTTGAAAAAAGATTTAGTTGGATACACAGTTATTCTAGAACCAAAACTAAAAACCATGGGTATAATCAATGCGCATAATGAGATATCTTTAATAGGAAGCGATGTAAAAGATTGGGGAAAATATTCGGAAGATGCAAAAAGATTACCAGAAATGAAATTTGCAATTGATAGCTTCGGTAAATTTTATGAGTTAGCAACATCATCTAATGTGTTTATAAAATCCGTATTGAATCATTGCGAAAAAATGGAAATAGATTTGGATTATAACAACAAGTTGGATATATATCAGGATGTTAATGTAATTTTTGGTGGCAAGGGTTCAGGAAAGACTGTGTTAATGAAGAAGCATATTTTTCCTAAATTAAGTGAAAATGGGAAAAAGATTTTTATTCACGAAGGAAAAGATTATCAAAAAGTCTATGATGAAATATTGAAAAATAATGAAGATGAGGTTGAAATAGATAGCGTTTTAAAAGATTGCATAATTAATGATTTAGACTCTGTATTAAATTATAAAGAGAGTACTTACACTAATTTTATTGGTAAATATTTGAAGTACTATGAAAATCAAAATGTATCAAAAAATGCAAAGAAAATAAGAAAAACAGAATGTTTGTATATTAAAAATATATCTCAAACTATTCAAGATGTTTCTATAAAACATAGGGAAAATATTAATTATATTAATAAAGTCAATAATATAAATACAGAGTATAGAAATGATGAAAACGAGCATAAAGAAAATTTATCTGATGAATTATATAAGCTTAAACAAGAAATTTATGAAGATACAATAGAGAAAGCTAAAGCAATATTTTCTGTTTCTAAAACAGGTATAATTATTGAGAATATTAAAGAAATAATAGATAAAAAAACAGGGAAAAAATCTAAACCAAATAATATTGGATTTTCAAAAATGGTTTCTGAGAGACGAGCTATTTTTGAAAAAATCAAAAATATTAATGAGAGTTTAGAGAATATTAAATCATCTAAAAAAATTAAAATTGGAGAATTACCAGATAAGGGGCAGATTTATTCCAAAGTGGAAGTGAAAGTAATGGATAAAAATGAAAAATATGTTAAAGGTTCTCCATTTGATAGAAATAAGATTTCTGTTAATCGAGGCGTAATAGAAAAATTAGCAAATTTTTCTGTTAAAGATTTGTTGGAAATGAATAAATTATTTTCGATTGATGAGTTACAAAAGTGCGGTGCAGAATATTTTAGTGATTGTGTAAAGAAGTCTTGCATGGTTATTAGAGAAGACGATACTATATATGAACCTTCTGAAGGTGAAAAATCAATTCTATCAATTAGTGGATTGATTGAAAATCTAGCTTTTGATTGTTACTTGTTTGATGAAATAGAACGAGGACTTGGAAATAAATATATATCTGAATATATAATTCCTAAATTAAAATATTTAAGAGATATAGGAAAAACAGTGGTTTTATCTACACATAATGCCAATATTGCAATTAATACATTACCAACCCAAACAATATATTGTAACTATGTAGGGGATTCAGAAGCGGAAATATATTTTGCTGGTAATATGTATGCAAATGAACTGGTATCAATTAAAAATACTGACAATATAATATCGTGGGAAGATGAAGCGATTAAACATTTAGAAGGAAGTGAACACATGTTCAATATAAGGAGAAACATATGGAATCAATAATAATGAAATTCAAAGTAGATAGAAGTGAAAATAATGAAACCGTTAAATTTTTAATACCAGATTTAGAAAATAGCTCAGTTAATATAACTGACAGCAATACGCAAGATATTGAAAATTTATTTAATTTAATCTTTCAAGAAGTAATTAAGAGAAAAAAACTTATAGAATTTGAGCTGGATGATTCAAACAACGATTTATTTAATGAAGTGGCAAATGATATAGTGATACAAATAAATAGTGAAATCAAAAATGCAGAATCTGATTTTAAAAAAATAATAGAATTAGATAATGCTTAGAAAAGTTTTGTGCTTGCAATATGCTTGCAAAAAATCGGATAAACAGAAATAAAATGGATAATAGAGCTAAAACCTTGGAATAACTTTGTTGATTTGTCGACAGAAAAGACCCCCTGCAAAGAATATCTATAACTCAATCTTGCCCAAATTTTCTATTCTCTCCCTTATATTCTCCTCAAATTCCTCATCTGTAAATTTAGGGTCTCTTGTGCTTCTCCATATATCACAAGGAACCTTATCACATTTAC
>JAPXMM010000101.1:0-9310 GCA_033809015.1 Bacteroidales bacterium | reverse complement strand
TCACCCCCACCTACCATTTCCCCCTTTTTTGAGAATGCAAAAGTATTAACTTTTTTTTATTCTACCAAATTTTTTTTAACTTTTTTTATAATAATTGATTATCTCTAAAACTAAAAAAGTCATTTTTAGAAACAATAACATGGTCTATAACCTCAATACCGAGAATTTTACCAGATTCAACTAATTTTTTAGTAATATTTAAATCTTCTTGAGAAGGAGTATTATCACCAGACGGATGGTTATGAGCCACAATAATATGAGAAGCAAGATTTCTGACAGCAGGTTCGAAAACTTCTCTTGGATGAACTAAACTAGCATTTAGAGTACCTATAGAAATAATTTCTTGAGTGATTTCTTGATTTTTAGTATCTAAATAAAAAATAACAAAATGTTCTTTTTTGCTTTCTCTAATATCTTTCAAAGCTTCCCATACTTGAGAAGGCTTCATATATAGTCTAGTTTGTTTGTCTTTTAAAAATCTTTTTCCTAATTCAAAACAAGCAATAATTTCGCATGCTTTAGCTGGGCCTAATCCAGGATAAACTTTCAAATCATCATAATTTAAATAAGGTAATTTATCTTTTGAAAATTTTTTTAAAAGATTGCCAGCTAAATCTAAAACATTTTCATCTTTATTACCTGAACGTAAGAGAATAGCTAATAACTCTTGGTCAGATAGTTTATCTGGACCATATTTAATTAATTTTTCTCTTGGTCTTTCAATATTAGGTAAGTCTTTAATAGTGATTTTATTTTTTTTAGACATAAAAAAGTAATTAAAATACCACAATTTTATAATTATACGTTCTATTAATTCTAAGTATATATATACCTGAGTTTGCAATAAAAAAACTATTAGAATTCCCTGAAGATATCAATTCGCCACTAATATTAAATAATTGCCATTGCTCTAAATTTGGAGCTAAAATATTAACGTAAGAATTTACAGAAACAGGATTTGGATAAACACTAATCTCATAGAGACTTTCATAATTATCTGTAGATGAAATATAAGGATATGGACTATCTCCAATAATAGGTCTCATCATCAAAGCACCAGTAAATTGAGAATTTTTCCATGTGCCATCTACATTATAAAATATAAACTGATGTGCATCATTATTCATATCAAAGCCAATATTTATATTATTATTTTGATATTGCATTAAACCAATATAAAAATTGCCAGAAGGCAAAGCCAGAGGCTGGTCTAGAATATAATTACAAAATTTACCAAGTTCATCAAGGCTTTGAGGTAAAATTTTATCTTCTTGATAAATGATATTACCAGGCTTGCCATTAAGATCATTCCAAACACACAAACCGAAATAATCATAATCAACCATTGATGATAAGGGATTAAAAAATATTTGAATTGTTCTGAGAGTATCAGGAGAATTTAATTTGAATTTATAAGCCAGCTTAGCATCATAACCAGATAAGCCATATCCTGCAGTAGGTATTCCGCAATCATAAGCGAAATAATTATAAAAATTTTGATTAAATTTAATAGTATCATTTTGAGTAATAGTATCGGGAATAGTGGCAGTATTAATAGCAAGAGTAACGATAAATTCAGCAATGCTATCAGAATCAGTATTAAATATATAGGGTAATGAATGTCTAGTAAAGATTGTATCAGAAAAAGGCAAAACATTTAGTGCACTCAAAGATGGACTATATGGAGTTCCTACGCCAGCTTTATCCACAATATTAATATACTCTGTAACATTACAAGTCTGGCTAGAATAATTAGAATAAGGAATAGAGAAACTAGAAGCCATTTCGGCATTAGCATTAGCTAAAAATTGTTGCCAGGGCATAGATACATAATTTTTTAATAAAGAATATTTATGTCCTCTAAAAGCTAAATCTACTGGTAATGTGTCATCCCAATGTCTATTTTTATTTAAAATAATATAATCAATATTCCAAATATCACCATTGCTATTCCAATTAGGAATTTGATTATCTGCTATACTAGCATAATTACGAAATCTAAATCTAAAATGTGAATTCAAAAAATAATCATCTAATAAAGGTATCATTACTACCTGCCAAGGTTTACCAAAAGAATCGATAAAAGATTGCAAAGTCATTCCTTCGCTAGACCATATTTTATGCCAAATATTATTAGTATTATCATAGAATTCTAATATCAAAGAATCTCTAGTTTCAGGAGCATCACCTAGGCCCTGAGGCTGAAAAGCAAAGCTAAAATAAATAGAATCACTAATATGCAATTGATGTGGCACACCAACAAAAAAACTATCTAATCTAATATAACATGAAGTAAGAGTATCAGCAGGGAATTGAGTATATTGAGCATGTTCGTATATTTTACCAAATTTATCTAAAGCATCTAGTGTAATAACCCCATTTGTAAATGGATTATATGAATATTCATTATTACAAAAAGCTGTACTATCGGTAAAAAATCTACTTGTCGGGAAACCATAATTATTAGCTAAATCAATTACAACGGGTAATTTTAATTGATTAATAGATTTATTATACATTTTGTCATTAGATATTTTATAATTTATTAAATAAGGATTATAATTAAGTGGAGTTAAATACTCCTGAGCAAAAATCATATTAGCTAAAAACATCAATAGAAGTAGATTCAATATTTTTCTCATTTAGAATTAATTTTAATTATTTAACAAAATTAGTAAAAGAATTTTTTAATAAAAAATTATTCAAAAGTAAAAACAATCCAAAAAATTTTTGATTTTATGTATTGTAAATTTTTATCAAAGACAGTACCTCTACGAGTTGTAATGTCATTCATACCATAGGCCATTCTAATCTCTATACCAAATTTAAAATATTTCAAATAAAAATCAGTACCACCACCAATGATAAATTGATAGTTATGTGGATTAATTTTTAAAAGTTCGATATTATCCTCCTTTTTTTTAGATTGAGAAGCTAGATCTAAACTATATTGAGCTCCAGCTAAGGCATATGCTCTGAAATTTGTCAATCTATCAGTTTTATATTTAAAATATAGAGGGAAATCTAATAAAGTAGATTCAGTAGTTTTAGTAACAGACTCGATTGAGCCATTAGGTTGTCTGAGAGTGAAATCAATTCTTCTAGTACCAAATGAAAGCCCAGGAATAAATCTAAGATTGAGATGTGAAGCTAAACGAAAATCAGCAGTAATGCCAATCTCAAAGCCACTTTGTGGTTTAGGAACAGCAGTTAAAAGAGTATCATTTGGTTTCACTTTAGTACTAAACGACATACTATTGAGTCCTAATATAAAACCAAAATGAATAGGTTTCATATCAAAAGTAACAAGATTCATCATACTCTCATTCTGAGCATAACTGGTGATAAGTATAATCGAAAGTAAAATAGTGATCTTGATTTTTTTCATAAATATTTAAACGCAAAATTAAAATTATTATTGTAAATCAATAAACATAGTAAGAAAAACTAATTATTGATTTTCATATTCTCCTTATCAGCTTTATAAGCTAGATAAAAATACCATATTCCGTTGAAAATGTAAATAACAGATTGCACAATAGTATATGCTATCAATATTTTAGCAAAAGAATAACCTAACACAGCCATTATAATAATAGTGCCTAAGCTCAACACATAATTTATAATAGCAAAAACAAAATCTAATTCTTGTTTATCTACAACTAAAGGAAGTGAATTAACAGGTAAAATAAGAAAATAGAAAAACATTGACAAAACATAATATTGAGCATATACACCAGCCTGAGCCCATTGATCACCCAAATAAAATGTAAAAAGTACTTTACCACCTAATCCAATAATTAAAAGAAATGGTATAGCAAATAAAAGTGTTGTTTTTAAATTTTTTAAAAATAATTTTTGCAGACTATTTTTATCTTGGTAAGTCTGTGCAGCATCTTTATAAAATACTTGAGATAAGGCATTGCCAATAAGCTGTATAGGTATTCTCAGATATTTAATAACAATAGAAAAAAGACCTAAAGTTTCTGCACCAAAAAAATAAGTAATTAGCCAAAAAAGAAAAAATTGTTGAGAAAAAGTATCAGCAACGGTATGCACACTATTTACTAAAGGGAATTTTTTATATTCTTTGGCTACGCTTTTAATAAGTTTAAAATTCCATAACGGTTTAAAGTCAGTCTTTTGTTTAATAATAACATAGAGATAAATCATAGAGAGCAATTGTCCCAAAAACCAACCATAAATTAATCCGTTGCCGCCCCATTGCCAGTAGCCCCATGCAGCAATTAAAAGCTGACCAAAGGTAGATTGCGCTATTTTACTATAAGATAAATTTTTGAATAATCCATAACGTAAACAAATATTATGAAATGTATTGTAAGAAGCTACAACTAAAACTGCTATTCCCACTAACCAAATATATTGAGGTAACACTTGATCGTTGTATACTCGAGTAATAAAATCTTTTAAGAAAAATAAAACATTAGATAATAAGGAAAAAATAATAATTAAAATAAAAGAAAGTGTAGCTATAGCACGAGCTTTTCTCTTATTGCGAGGTAAAACTATTGCTACCTCATATCTCAATGCCGCTACAGAACTAATGAGCATAATTAACGCAATAAAATTAGCTTGCACAGCGAAATCTATCGGAGTAAAAATTCTAGTTATAATAGGAGCAATGATGAAAGGTATTATCTGTGATATCACATTACCACTTAATAAAGACAAAAAATTTTTTTGACTTTTTGCCCTTTTGATAATGCTATTGTAATAGTCTTTTAAAGATGGAGCTTTCATCTAATTATTATTAAAAAATTAGAAACTAACAGTAATTTTTTTACAAAAATAAATAAAGAAAAAATAACAAAAAAGAAAGATTAACGAATAGACATTGAAAATTAATTCAACTATTTAGGAAATTTAAAAAAATATATTGAAATATGGTTTGATTACAAATAAATTATTATTCTGAATATATAAGCTAAAGTATATTTTAAAGTAGTATAATTTGATTTTTTAAAAAATCTCATTTTCAAATATTAAAAGATAGAAACAAGAAAAAATATTTTTGGGTAAAATGAGGGATATTTTTTTGAAGAATTACATTTGCAAATTAAAAGTGAAATATATATGAAAACTTAAAGAATGTTTCCTATCTATCTGCTATTGAGCAGTTTAAACAATCATATATTTTCTGTTTAAAATAAGCAATGATACTTAATCAATAATATTAATATGTTTTAAATCAATATTAATATATATTTTATAGAAATATTATTTAAAAATTTGATTTTTAATCATTTTCTTATAATTTATAATTAGAAAAGTATAGATAGCAATTAATTTAACTAATTATATCATAGATTATTTTAAACTTTTATAAAAAATCCACTAGAATAATGCGTTTTTAATTTATGGCAGAAAATTAATTTTAAAATACAGAAAAATATTGCAAACTTTATTATTTAAACTACTATTTTAAGCAAGAATATTTTTTGAACTATTTTAAATCTTCCCATTTGGGTAATTCATTTTTAATAATAATCTTATTTAACTGATTATCATACTTCATAAAATACAATGCCAATCCATTAGTCAATAACCAATACTGAGACTTCACAGAATAATTATACTGAGCTAGCTGATAAAGAACTTTTTCATTTATCTTTACATTAGGAGCTTTAACCTCGACTAGTAGCAATGGAGAAATATTACGGCTAAAAATAACAAGATCAAACCTTCTAGATTGTTTATTAATAATTATCTCGTTTTCTATTGACATTAATTCCTTAGGATAATGTAAATCATTTACTAAATAATTTATAAGAGCCTGTCTAACATATTCCTCTGGAGTACACTTCACGAAACACATCCTGATAATATCATATACGTACATAACTTCATTTTTTTCGATAATCTTTAATTTATCAGTCGGGAAAATGAAATTATTAGGCTGCATTAGTAAAATTTTTATAAAATTAAACAATTTTATTAATGAAAATGTAAAAAATCGATATTTTTCTTATGGGTAGATTGTCATTTTTCAAAAAAATTATTATTAAATTTTTATTATAACATTTTATTTACTAAACATTTATTTCTGTTAATTTTAAATAAAGACATAATAGATTTATAAAAGCTTTTTAATTTTGATTAGCATAATTATTATTAATTTTGAAATCAGAAAAATTAGAAAAATATCAATGGAATTAAAAGCTGATAATCTAGTAAAAATATATGGTAAAAGGACAGTAGTAAAAGGAGTATCTTTTAATGTAAAACAAGGAGAAATAGTAGGTTTACTAGGCCCCAATGGTGCAGGAAAAACCACTTCATTTTATATGATAGTAGGTATCATAAAACCAAACGAAGGAAAAGTTTATTTGGATGAAAAAGATATAACCACATATCCGATGTATCAAAGAGCAAAATTAGGTATTGGATATTTAGCACAAGAGCCGAGTATTTTTAGAAACTTATCAGTAGAGAATAACATCAGAGCAGCATTAGAATTCACTAAATTAACGCAAAAAGAGCAAGATGATAAACTCGAACAATTATTAGATGAATTTGGTTTACAGCACATTAGAAAAAGTAAAGGAATACAACTCAGTGGTGGAGAAAGACGTAGAACTGAGATAGCACGTTCACTAGCTATAGATCCTAAATTTATGCTATTAGACGAACCATTTGCTGGCATAGATCCTATAGCTGTCGAAGATATACAATCGATAATTTATAAATTAAAAACCAAAAATATTGGAATATTAATAACAGATCATAATGTTCACGAGACATTATCGATAACTGATAGAGCCTATTTGCTAATTGATGGTAACATAATGAAAAGTGGTTCTGCAGAGGATTTAGCAAATGATGAAGAAGTGAGAAGGCTCTATCTAGGAACAAATTTTGAATTACGTAAATATTTTGTTTACAAAGATGAAAATAATAAATAAAATTACTATATGAAAGCTTTAATATTGGGCTCTGGAGGTCGTGAACATGCAATTTTTTATAAAATTCAACAAGAATTAGATGAAAATAGTGTATTTATAACTCCAGGCAACGGAGGTACTGCTAAATATGCAATCAAAAGTGATTTAAATAATTTTGATCAAATAAAAAAAATAGTATTAGAAAATAATATAGATTTGATAATTTGTGGTCCAGAACAGCCACTAGCTAATGGAATAGCAGATTACTTTAATAATAATGCTGAGCTAAATAAAAAAATATTTATCGGTCCATCACAGCAAGCAGCTAGATTAGAATCCAGCAAAACTTTTGCAAAAAATTTTATGCAACAATATCAAATACCAACAGCAAATTTTGCAAATTTTAATAACACACAATTTGAAGAAGCTAATATATTTCTAAACACCTTAACCGCACCATATGTAATAAAAGCTTCTGGGCTAGCAGCTGGTAAAGGTGTAGTAATAACAAATGATATCAATGAAGCTAGAGAAACCATATCACAATTTTTTTATCAGAATGCATTAGGAGAAGCAGGCAAAGAAATTGTAATAGAAGAATTTATTGATGGAATAGAAATGAGTGTATTCATAGCCACTAATGGCAAAGATTATGTATTGCTACCAGAAGCCAAAGACTATAAAAAAATAGGCGATGGAGATACTGGTCCAAATACCGGTGGAATGGGATCTATATCACCAACAAATTTATTAAATGAAACCTTGAAAGATAAAATTATTGAAAAAATAATACATCCCACACTATTTGGATTGCAAGAAATGAAAATGCCATTTAATGGATTTATATTCTTTGGCTTAATAATAAAAAATAATGAACCATATCTGTTAGAATATAATGTGAGATTAGGCGACCCAGAAACCCAAGTTGTAATACCAAGATTAAAAACTTCATTCACTGAATTATGCTTATCTATAAAAAATGGGAATCTAAATAATTATAAAATAGAAACTAATCAATTATATCATTGCTGCATTACATTAGCATCTAAAGGATATCCAAATAATTATGAAAAAAATAAAATTATTGAAATAAAAAATAAAAAAATAGACTCTTTAATATTTCACGGAGGAACCCAACTAGACAGTCAAGGTAATATGGTAACATCAGGAGGAAGAGTTCTATACGTAGTAGGCTATGGAGATTCACTACAAGCAGCACAATTAATGGCATATAATGACATTAAAAAAATACACTTTGATGGAATATATTATCGAAAAGATATAGGCGAAGATTTATTACATATTAAAAAATAATATTATTGCTACTTATCAATTATGCGAAATAAATCTAAAAGCATTAAAATATTTGACTTAATAATTCTGATCCTAAATATTACTATTTCTATCATAATAATTTACTTACTCATTAATCAACCAAAAATAACATATAATTTCAAATATTTAACTCCAATCAGTACTTTTCCTATTATTCCTTTCATTATTACAACAATTTTAATCTACATTATTTCGTATAATAAAAAAACAAATTACACTATAAAATATATTCTATCTCTATTGCCAACATTCTCTTTATTACTAATTTTGATAAAGTCGAATAACTACATTGAGCAAAGTTTCGTATCATTAGTATGGTTGGCATTTCAGACATTTCTTCTTAAAAAAAATTATTTTAATATTTACGAATTATATATTTATGGAATATTAATTTCGATACTTATATTAGTAAATCCTATATTTATATTATTACTCATATCATTATATATCACTATTTTTTTTAAAGATATAATAAACATAAAAAAAATCATATCACCCATATTAGGGTTCATAACAATGAGCATATTAATATATACGATAGATTATACCTTATTAAATCAATACTTTTTAAATAATATAAAATTATCTCTTATAGAATGGCATTTTTCTGTAGTTTCATACCAAATAATAGGTTTAATTATGCTTGCACTTATCAGCTGCATTGCCGTATATCCTTGGATGCAAAAACAATTAGTAAGTATAAGAAGACAAACTTGGATAATAATATTAGAAATCATAATAATATTACTCATGACCATACTATTACCATTAAAAAATTTTGAAATCGCTATGTTAATATATGTATGGCTTTTGACAATAAGTTTACAAAAGATAATAATAAAAGACGAATTAACATGGAGGAGGATAATATATCAGATTATGGTAATAATAATAAGTGGATATTGGGTAGTAATGGGTAGAGTGGGGGGGTGAGAGGGGAAATATTTAATTTTTAAATTTATATTGGATAACTAATTAAAATTTTTTATATATTTGTAAAAAAATTATTAAAATTATGAAACAGATAATCGAAGACGTAGACGAGTATATCTCTATGAGTAAGCAAGAGAATT
>JAPXMM010000100.1:0-9335 GCA_033809015.1 Bacteroidales bacterium | reverse complement strand
AACTTGTTGAAAGACTAATATGTACATTCCTGGCACATTCTCTCAAGCTCATGCCAGCAGACATACATTTTATGTATTCTAGCATTTTATCTTTGTGGTGAATGCCATACATAAAGGTGCCAGTGGTTACTCTGAATTGTCTACCACAGTTTTTGCAACGATAGTTTTGAACTCCACTTTGCAAACCATTTTTTATAACATGACTACTATTACAATCTGGACACAATACACCTGTAGACATGGCTTTGATTTCTTGATAATCGACTACATCTTTACCTTCCTCTATCATTTCATTATAGAGATTGTCGTAGAACTCACGTGTACCTTCTTTAGTAAGGGTGAATAATTCTGTTGGATTTTCTAAAAGGTTATTCATAATTATATACTTTTTGCAAATATATTAATTTATTATAAATAAACTTGAAAATTTATAACATTAATAAATTATTTCCATCATTTTACCCTTTTCCTTTTGAACTCTATTTGTGATATATATATACCCATTATCACTATTATCACACTTAATAATTTTATATAATGAAATTTTTCTGTCCCCATAATTACTGATATTATCAATGTAATTATTGGTATTAAATTTGCAAAAATGGATGTCCTATTGACGCCTATACGCTTCAATACTATTGAATACAAAGAATATGCTACTCCAGTTGCCAACAGTGAAAGTATTAATAAGTATATAATGTATTCTGCATTCCATTGCATTGTTAATAATTCTTTTCCTCTAAAAATAACAATGGGTAGAAAGTAGATGGCTCCTATTACAGTTTGCCACATTACTATTTGTAATGTGTGATATTTTTTAATTAATCCTGCTAAATAATAATTATAAAAGACAGCTGATATTATTGATAGAAATAATAATAATACTCCCTTTAAACTGATCTCTTGCAGCTTGCCACTGCCACTAATTGCTAAAATAATTCCAAATATTGTTATTAAAGTTCCTATTAGCTGATTAGATTTTAATGGCTCTTTAGCTAAAAAGAACATGGAGATTTGTATGAATAATGGTATCATAGCTATAAATAATGAAACTATAGTAGGGCTAGTGTATAATAATGCTCCATTTTCTCCAATGAAATATAGAAAAGGTTCAAATAATGCTAATAATAAAAGATTTTTGTAATCTTTTTTCTCAATTTTTATTGGAATTTTTTTGATTTTTATTACAAAATAAAGTGCTATACTTCCTAATACTGTCCTTAAAAAAATTAATTGATGTGGCAATAATCCTGCTGTTAGTAATATTTTAGAAAAAACAAAGGTACTACCCCATATTATCATTGTCAATATAATAGCACCATATACGCCAATCATAACTTTATTATCTTGTGGCAAAATTAATTCTTTTTAATTTATTAATGTATAATCATTTTTTATTCTATTCTTAACTTTTTTTACTTTTTTATTTTGATTATTAATTTTTAATTTTGCATAATTAACACAATTAATTTTAAAAAAATAATGAAACAATTAACAAATATTAATTCTATTTTTAAGCAAAAGATAATATTTTTTAGTAATAAATTTCATTTTTTGAATTTTATTTTTATCTTTACTGTATTGTTTTTAGTATTATCTGGTTGTAGAGTAAAAGATGAGCAGTCTAGAAATAAATCTGATAACATTATCGATTTTAATCAATCCACTGTAGAAATTCAAAATTTATTATTAGAAGCTCAAAAAAATTTATTATTTAGTAATTTAGATAATGCAAAGGAAATTTTAAATATAGTTAAAAATAAAAATCCCAAAGAGGATGTAACCTATTATTTACTTTCTAAATATTATCAATTAGTTAACAAATGGGATAGTGCAAATTATAATATTAATCAGGCCATTAATTTATCGCCAAATAATTTATATTATTTAGAGCAAAGTGCTAATATTCTTGTAAATTTACGTAAATACAAAGATGCTGCACAAAGATATGAAACTTTAATTGATAAAAATCCTGATGTAATTGAATATTATTTCAATGCTGCACAAATGTATTTAATGGCTTATATACCAAGTAAATCATTAGAGGTTTTAACTAAATTAGAAAATAAACATGGGTTTATGCCCGAGGTAGGTTTTTATAAATATCAAATTTATGCTTTATTGAATAAAAATGATGAAGCTCTTGATGAATTGTGGAAATGTATTCAATATGACCCTTCTAATTTGGAATTTAAAAAAGAATATTCTTCTTTTGCTATAGAAAAAGGCAAAGTAACTGCACTATATCGCTTAGTACAATGGGCTAAACAACGAGATAGCAGTGATGGATATGCTGCTCTCTTTGCTTCTAATTACTATTTTGCTATTAACAAAACTGTAGAAATGAAAAAAGAATTATTAATTGCCATTCAAGATACTAGAGTCGATTTTCAAGATAAACTACAAGTCATATTATCTAGTCTTGATAATCCTAACATCGATGATACATTTATTAATCAACTTTTTGATATTTTAAAAAACTTACATAATGATAAAGCTGAAACTTATAATATCATTGGGCTTTATTATCAATCAAAAAAGATTTTAGATTCTTCTATTTATAATTTTAAAAAAGCTCTATTGCTAGACTCTACTAATGATGCTACATATAGGAATCTGATTTTAGCTTATCAATCAAAAAATGTATACGATAGTATGCTTTTTTATTCTAATAAAGCTTTATCATTTTATCCCGATATATCAGAATTTTATTTCTATGGTGGATATGCAGCTTTCATGATTAAAGATTATAATCAATGTATACATTTATTAAATAATGCATTGAATTATTTAACAAGTAAAAATAAAAATTTAACTAATATTATCAATGAGCTTTTAGCTAATGCTTATTATGAAACTGGGCAATATGATAAATCATTTGATTACTTTGAGAAATCTATAAAAGCAAATCCTGGCAATGCAACTTTAAAAAATAATTATGCGTATATTTTAGCTCAACAGGATACTTTATTAGATAAAGCACTTATCTTAATAGACGATGCTCTTAGATTAGAACCTAATAATCCATCATTTATTGATACTAAAGCATGGATATTTTTTAAATTAAACAATTTAAGTGAGGCTAAAAATTGGATTGATAAAGCTCTAATATATAATGATTCAAATCCAGATATTCTAGAACATGCCGGAGATATTTATTACCATTTAAATCAAAAAGATGCTGCAATCTCCTTTTGGCAAAAAGCTATAAATAATGGTAAAAATCCAGATTTAATTAATAATAAATTAAAAGTTGAGTAAATATCTCAATGGTTAACATGAATTTCAAACATTTCGTTTATATACTTTCCCTGTGTACTTTGCTATTTTCATGTAGAGTTAGTAAACCTAATCAAATTTCTATTGATGAATCTCAAAATATAAAAACAGATACTATTGCAATTTCTCAGGAGCCATCATTCATTAGTGTTTTCCTAAAAGCCGATTGTGAACTTACAAGTAACAATAATTCCACTAATTTTAATGCAAATATTATAATAATACATGATAGCACAATCTGGATTAGTGCTACAGCCATTGCAGGTATAGAAGCATTCAGAATATTATGCACATTAGACAGCATCAAAATTATTGATAGACTAAATAAAAAATATTATACATTTACTTATCAAGAAATAAATAATAAAATGGGTATATGTATTAATTTTAATCTCTTAGAAGCATTGATAACAGCTAAAGAGTTCAAAAGTTTAAAAAATGAAATTTTACAAAAAAATATAGATTCTACTTATTCTGATTATATTATCTCTCAAATCATTGATATTAAAAATAATGAAAGCTGTCATTTTTTACAAAAAATAAAACTATCTTCTCCGTCAAATAGAATATTGCAAAATGAGATAAATTATTCAGATAAAGGCACTCTAACTATTGTATTTAATTATGATGAATATCTATGCAAGGATAGTTTATTTTTACCAAAAACAGTTAATATTGAAATTAAAACATTAGAAGGCATTATTTCGCAAATTATAATGAATATCAAGCAAATCAAAATAAATCAAAATATAGCTACTCCATTTAGTAAACCAAATTGGAGTAAATCAAGTAATTAAAATTTAACAAATCAATAATTCAACTAATATTAAAAAAAATAAAAGGTAAGAAATCATAAATTCTTACCTTTTACAATATTTTAAAAAATATTAGAAAATTAGAATCCTACGTAAGTAAAATTAATTTCTCTAGGATTAATAGCCATTACAGGTATTTGATAATCATTAAAGAGGACGATTTCATCATCTGGTTTCATCATAAAGTTAAACATATTCACGTGGTCAGGATCGGTCATTATAAGTATTAAATCAGCATCTATATTATGAGCATATTCTATCACTTGCTCGGTAAATTTTTTTGAGCTTTCATCCACATCATCTTTATACTCCACGACATATTTCACGTCATTAGCTTTAAAAAGTTGCTCTACTTTAGAGAGAATAGTTCGTATCTTAACAGGATAAATAGGATCTATTTTCTCTGAACGTACTTTCAGATGTATAGTAGCATCAAATAATTTGCTCACATAAATTGCCCATTTAATTTTTTGTCTGGATTCCAAAGTATCATCGAGAGGTGTTACAATATTTTTATAAGGACGATAAAATTTGTTCTGAACAACAATGAAAGGAATTTTACTACTAGTAATTACTCTACGGGCATAGCTGCCAAAGAAATTTTGAATACCTTTACGGCCATGAGTACCCATAACTACCAAAAAAGCATTGTGGTCCTCGCTAGCCTCTGCTATATCTGTAAATATACTTCCTTCTCTAGCTTCATATTGAAAAGGAATACCATATTGAGCTGATAATTCATCAGCCTTTTCTTGTAGTTTTTCATTTACCAACTCATTAGTAACTTTATAAACATTTAATAACTCACGTGTATCTTTGTTTATAATATGCAATAATACAACAGGAATCTCTAAATCTTTAGCTATATGGGCTGCATGATCTACAGCATAATGTGCTACTTCTGTGAAATCAAATGGAACTAATATTACACTCATATTTTTATGTTTTAATTGTTTTTATTTTTAATTAGACATGTAATTTTTCTAAAAGTTTAATAACCATATCCAAATTAGCCAATTTCTTTTCATTTCTCAAATTATATGCAGATCTAGTAAAATAGTTGTGTTTTTTCAAAAAATCTATTTCTAGCTCATACCAATCTTCTAAACTATAATGAATGCCATATTCATCTAATTCTTTTCTGAGATTTGATGCTTTAATGAAATAATCATCTCTGCCTAAATAATCTAAATCTGAGTCACACAAAACAGCACTCACTCTATCGAAAGGATGTTGGGGCATCTGAGTTGTTCGTATAACTTCATTTATATAAACTATAGATTCTTTGTCATAGCCATATTTGGGTAAAACTAAATTCGCAATCGCAGCAGATGCATCTTCATTTCTTGTATATCTGATCAGATAACCTGCATCATGAAAAACTGCTGCAGTGAATAAATATATGTTATCTGTTTCAGTAAAACCTTCCATTTCACTATACATCTCTGCTGCAGATAAAACATCTAAAGTGTGATCTATACCATGGTAGTATAGATTTTTGGGTAATCCTTTCGCTAATCTATTTAGCAAATATTGTTTTACGCCTTCATAGTTCATCTAACTGGTACACAAAAATTACTTATGGCAAAGATAATAAAAAAATATTTTTAATAAATAAATTAAATTTGCATTTTAAAACATTAAAACTATGGTAGCAAATTCATCAAACACTTCTGATAGTATAATGGTCAAAATAGGCTCTTTCTCTTTTCATATCCGCAATTATTTATTTCCTTTTTTTTATTTAATACTTTTTGTTCCATCACCTAAGATTTTTAATTCTTTTTTAACTCCATTAATTCTAGGCTTGATAATCTTGTTTTGTGGACTTTTAATAAGGCAACTAACAATAGGCTTTGTAAATATAAATAGAGCTGGTAAAAACAGACATGTACATGCTGAGGTTTTACATACTGATGGTTTATTTTCTCATAGTCGCAATCCTCTATATCTAGGAAATGTTCTCGAAATATTGGGACTAGCTATTTTATCTAATTCATTGTTGTTTTTATTAATAATGTTCCCCTTTTTTGTATTCATTTACCAATCAATAATAATCGCTGAAGAAGATTTTTTAAATAAAAAATTTGGTTCAGAATATTTGGAATATAAAGAACATGTACCTAGGTGGCTGCCCAATCTTAAAGGCATTAAAAGAACATTTCAATCAATGAAATTTAATTTTAAAAGAGTTTTATTGAAAGAATATACAACTACATATATAGCATTGCTCGCTGCTACTATAATTATTATGAAATTGTACTATTATTTTTACCCAAACACATTTAGAAATATTCTACCATATTTTATGCTTCTAATTGCATTATTAATCATCGCATATTTTATTATAAGATATTTGAAAAAATCTCATATACTAACAAGTTAAATAAAAATTATTTACTAAGATTTTAATAATGAATAAGAAAAATATTAATTTTGTAAAAAAAATATGAAAAAGTTAAATTTATTATTGGTGTCATTAGTATTTATTTTATTAAGCAGTTGCAATACAATGCATCTAAATCAGAAATATACCTATCTCAATAAAGTGCCAGTGAATTCTCAAGTAGAAAGCTATTATACAGCTACTGGCAAAGAACAAAATCCAACTAAAATCATGAATCATGAACTAACTATTGAAAAAATTAACGATAATATAACAGCGAAACAAGAAATGTCTAGCCTAAGTGCAGGAAATACAACAAATAAATTATTTACTAAAAAGCAAGTAAAATTCAATAAAATTCTTAATTCTCTTAAATCATTTACCCCGATAGAAGCAAGCCACTTTAAACAACAATTAAATAAAATAGATAATGCATCTACGGTAGATGTTGAAACATTAACAAAAGTGCTAATAGGCTTATTAATCTTGTCATTAATCTTAGTTATTTTAGATCTAATATTGCCAGGAGATGTATTTTCTATAATATCTACAATAATCTTAGTTTTAATATTAATTTACGGAATTTATTTTCTATTTCAATTATTATAATTAACTTGAAAAAAATTCGTTAATATAAAAACGAAATCATGGATCAAGTTAAAATTTTGTGGGTAGATGATGAGATAGATTATCTGAAACCACATATTAAATTTCTAGAAGACAAAGGATATATAGTATATACAGCTACTAATAGCTCTGACGCTATAGATATGTTAAAAAAAGATAATTTTGACATATTATTTTTAGATGAAAATATGCCTGGGATGAGTGGTCTGGCCATGCTAGAGTACACGCGTAATCTAAATATATCAATACCAGTTGTTATGATTACTAAACATCAAGAAGAGCATTTGATGGAGGAAGCACTAGCTAATAGAATAACAGATTTTTTAATAAAACCAGTTAATCCATCTCAAATACTTTTGACATTAAAAAAAGTATTAAACGAAAAAGATATACTTAAAAAGAAAATTATTGATGATTTTCAAAAAGATTATCGCCAAATTATAAGCGACCTATCACCATCTATGTCAATCGAAGAGTGGAAAAATATTTATAAAAAAATCGTTGACTACGAAGTAAAATTTCAATCATTAGATGAAACCATCTTTAATGATACGATAATAGCACTAAAAGAAGAGGCTAATGATATCTTTGCGAAATATTTTATTCAAAATTATCCCAACTGGTTGAATAATTCCGAAAATATAGATATCGCACTCTCACATAATTTATTAAGGCAATATCTATTTCCACATTTAAATGAACAATCACATGTTTTATTTATTTTGATAGATAACCTGCGTTATGATCAATGGGTAATGTTTAAACCTGTTTTTGAAGAATATTTTCAGATTGTAAATGAAGATTTATATTGTAGTATTTTGCCTACAACAACTGAATATGCACGAAATAGTTTATTTAGCGGATTACTACCTAATGGAATTGCCCAGCTCTATCCTAATTTGCTTGAAGGAGATGAAGATATAAGCTCAAAAAATCAATTCGAAGATGAATTATTTATAAATAATTTAAAAAGATATGGGAAAAATTTAAAAGTTAATTTTTTTAAAGTTCTTCATCCACCCATGGCTCAAAGATATATTAAATCAATAAATGAGTTAAAAGATAATAATGTAAATGTATTAGTATATAACTTTATAGACACTTTCGCACATGCTAAAACAGAGGTAGAACTTGTGAAAGAATTAGCAAAAGACGAGATATCATATAGAGCCGTTACATACAATTGGTTTATTCATAGTATATTAATGGATGTAATCAGATGGGCTGCTGATAATAAATTTTTTATTTTTCTAACTACAGATCATGGCTCTGTACAAATAAAAAATCCAATAAAAATAATTGGAGATAAAGAAACTAATACTAATTTAAGATTTAAAACTGGGAAAAATCTTTCTGTAGATGATAAAAAAGTATATAGAGTACGCAAACCAGATCAAATAGGATTACCAATTCAAAATGTGAGTGATTCATATGTATTTGCTTTGAGATATGATTTTTTTGTTTATCCAAATAATTATCAATATTATTCAAAATATTTCGCTGATAGTTTTCAACATGGTGGCATATCTCTCGAGGAAAATTTAGTGCCACATGTATTTATGAAACCTAAATAATTGTTTAAAATTCAAAAAAGATTTAAGATAAGTGTTGAGGTAAAGGTATTGAAATAAATACTTAAATGTTATGAATTAAATATGTTGATGACATCAAATCACTATACCGCTCCCATGCCCGCCTATCCGACGCCGCCAAATTCAATAGCCTCCCTGTATCTTCTATAATCTTCTCCGCCAAATACTTTCCCCTCACTACAAACCACATTATATAGTTTGTTAAATACTTTGTAGCAACCCCACGAAACTTGTAATATATCCAGCTAACAAAATTTGTAATCTTCTTATGAACAGTGGATACACTATATATGCCATCCTTTTTCTTTTTATTAGAAGTTATCTCTTTGTGTTTAATGTGCTCTGCAGTTACTGTCTCAAAAGCTTTTTTATCGCTGCCACATACCACTGAATCCTCAGATATTCTATATTTTAGAAAATCTGATATGTGATCGGCCTGCACCCTTTCATCTTCTAATTTTTTGAACAAAATATTTCCACTCCTATCTGTGGCAGCTAATACTGCAACTTTTGTTGGTTTCTTTTTCTTCAACTTTTTTAATTCTTTCTTATCACGTTTCTTTTTGCCTTTTTCAGAATAATTCATCAGTAGCTCTTCTAATTCCACTACTCCAAAGAAATTTACATTATCTT
>JAPXMM010000099.1:0-9425 GCA_033809015.1 Bacteroidales bacterium | reverse complement strand
GAATCAGACATTGGGCGACTGCTGAATTTGTCATCGCACGACAGATGGGCGTGGGAGCGGTATCGGAGATTAATTAAGTTAAAATATTGATATAATACTGAAATTTAAACAATTGGGAATTGTTATTTTTACCAGTTCCTCTCAATTTAATAAACCCTCTCCTAATAATTTCGTAATCGATTTATTTCTTCTACAATATTTGATAAAAAAAATTGTCATAATTTGTTAAAATTTCTATATACCTTATTTTACTTATGAATTAAATATTTATCTTTTGTTCAAATTATAAAATTTGATATTTATAATAAACCTAAATAAATAATTATTTATTTTTTACGTTTATATTTGCATAATATTTTTTAAAAAAATTTTTATGGATGTAGTAATGATAATCACTATATTGCTTTTTTTAGCATGTGTAATAGGGTTAGGTTTAGTTTTTAGAAAAGCTGGATACAATTTCTGGTTAGTTTTTGTGCCAATATATAATTTAGTGATATGGACAAAAATAATTGGAAAGAAATGGACATGGGTAGTTTGGAGCTTAGTACCTTTTATAAATTTATTCATGGTAATGCTAATGTTAATAGAGTTACTCAAAGGATTTAATCGTTATAATATTTTAAATCAGGTTTTGATTATTCTTTTCCCATTTGTTTATTTACCTTATTTAGGTATTATAAAAGATGGGTATATCCCAGTGAGTGAACAAAAAGTAAAAAAACCAAGTAAGACCCAAGAATGGGTAGAAGCTATAATATTCGCTGTTGTAGCAGCTACAATTATTAGGATGTTCTTTTTAGAAGCATACACTATACCTACTAGTTCCATGGAAAAAACTATGCTCGTAGGCGATTATTTGTTTGTCAGCAAAATTCATTATGGCATACGCATACCTAATACACCGCTATCTTTCCCTTTTGCTCATAATATTTTGCCTTTGACAAAAACTACTCCATCATACTCTAAACTAATTCAACTGCCATACTATCGCTATCCTGCTTTAGAAAAAATAGAAACTAATAAATTAATTGTTTTTAATTTCCCCGAAGGAGACACTGTAGTAATCGCTGAACCTGCAATGAGTTTTTATACAATTGCTAGGAGTTTCGCTGTGCAAATGGCAATAAATAATAGACTTACTGAAAAAGATTATAAGAAATTTTATGATGCTGCTCGCAAATATCTATTACAAACAGAGAAAATAACAGTGCGTCCTGTAGACAAAAGAGATAATTATATAAAAAGATGCATCGGAACGCCTGGAGATACCATCCAGATAATTCATCGCCAGGTTTATGTAAATGGTAAACCTATGCCTATTCCTAAATATATTCAGTTTGATTATATAGTGAAATTGCTACCAGATAGATATTTGTCAATAGAACAAATCATGTCTACTGGGATTTCCAGAGAAGATGCTAGACAATCTGCTCAGAAAGCTCAATATTATGGTTATCCTTCTAATGTATTATTACTGCCAATGACAGAAGAAATTAAAGAGAAATTTACAAAAAAATATGGAACTATTTTAGCTGAACCTTTGAAAATAAGTGAAGATACTACCTGGGACTATTCTATTTTTCCACATGATCCTAAATATCCTTGGAATAAAGATAATTTCGGCCCTATTATCGTTCCTAAACAAGGTGTAACTATTTCGCTGGACACAAATAATCTATGTTTCTATGAACGAATTATTACTGCCTATGAACATAATGAATTATCTGTGCAAAATAGCAAAATATTCATCAATGGCAAACCTACCAATACATATACTTTCCAAATGGATTATTATTTTGGCATGGGAGATAATAGACACAATAGTTATGATTCGAGATTTTGGGGATTCATACCAGTAGATCATATGGTTGGCAAACCAGTGTTTGTGTGGCTATCATTAGACAAAGATTATTCATTATTTGATGGTAAAATAAGGTGGAATAAGCTTTTTAGAGTTCCTAAATAAAAAATATTTTTAATAGTTTTTGTATAAAATTAAATTTTTAATTAAATTTGTTGAAATATTTATAAATGTACAAAAGTTTATCACCAATAGAAATCAAAGAATTAGAACATATTCATTTCGAAAGAATAAGATATTATATACTTGATAACATTAATGAAATAAAAAATGGTCTGTATTCTAAATTAGAAATAAAAGATGATTGGTATGATAAGTTTATACTGACAAAAAATAATATAGCCTCTGATTTAGACATGGGAGCAGAAAGAATATTTCATTATGTTTTTGCACAAGGTATGAGAAATCCAAACTCAGCTCCAATAGGAGCTGAGTTAATGTATGAAACTTTTGATTCTTTTATTCATATAGATATTAAAACTGAATCAGAATCTAATTGGGGAGATTATAAAGGGAAAATTGCTATACAACCTAATCAAACATCATATCCATTATCTAAATTTAATATCACACCCAATTTACCAACTTATTATTCTAAAACTTACGAAAAAGATAAAATAATTTACAAAAAATTATCTTTAACATATTTTATTAATATTTTACATAAACATGCATCAAAAGATATATAGCATGATATTAGTATGTATGCCTAATGGAGAATTGTATAATATCTATAATGATAGTATATTACAAGCAGGGAAAACTAAAAATAGTTTTTTATATGCATATAAAGAAGAACCTCAATTTAGACTCCTTTCTACAAAAATGAATAAAAATATATATAGGGTAGAATTTATAATTAAAAATAAAAAATATACTCAAAAAGACATAATTGGTTTTTCTGATGAAAAATATAAAATACCAGTATGGATAGAGATATGAAAAATGATATAATATTATATAGTGATGTTTATGCTGGTTTAAGTTTTTTAAAAGATGATAGCATATCGGTAGCTATAACCTCACCACCATATTGGCAGCAGAGAGATTATAATTTTGATGAGCAAATCGGACAAGAAAATTCTCCAAATGAATATATCGGTCGATTAATAAAAATATTTAGTATTTTAAGAACTAAATTAAAAAATGATGGCGTTTTTTTCTTAAATGTGGGAGATAAATATCTAAATAAATATGGCAAATCTCACCTTTTACAAATACCATATAGATTAGCATACCATATGATAAATGATGGCTGGTATTTGCAAGACATTATTATCTGGTATAAAACAAATCATATGCCTTCTTCTGTAACAGATAGATTTACAAATACGTATGAACCAGTCTTTGTTTTTGCAAAAAATAAAAATAATATTTATAAAAATGGTCAAGGCACTATTTTAGAAATATCTTTACAACAAACTAAATGGAAACATACCGCTGTACATCCTGAAAAATTAGTTTTAGAGCTATTGAACAAAGTTAATATTAAAGATGATGATATCATTTTAGATCCATTTGCTGGTACTGGTACTACTGCTGCTGTTGTTAAATCTATTAGAAATAATTTATTTGGTAAAAATATTTATTCAATATCAATAGAAATAGGAGAAGAATTTGTAAATATAATAAAAGAACGAACGCAAATAGAAAAAGTAATTAAGATAAAAGACATAAACTACCAATGGGAAAACATAAGAGATATAGATTTGAATGAAAATATAGAAACAAAAATTTTACTAAATGATAAATATGGCGAAGTTTTTATAGCTGAAAATTCTACAGAATTCTTATCAATTATCAAAGGCCTTTATAATAAAGATTTCAAAAGCTATCATCGTGAAGATGCTGTTCATTTTTTGGGTGTAAAAAATTTTAATTTAGATTGTTTGTATTTTATACATAACATTAATGACTATGGTTATGTTTTAAGAAATATGATAATTGTTTCTAATGATAATAATTGGTATCCAGTGTTTATGATACTAAATGATAGTACAAGGGTACAATATAGATTTTGTTTAGATAGACTGAGAGTAGAACCGAAAACTGTAATAGATAAAAATTGGTCAAATCAAAATTTTATAGGAACAAAGGTAATAAATAATGTAGACAAACAAGCTAATGAAGGATATATTATAGATATCATAGAAAAATATTCAGATAATTTTCCTAAAATAGTTATGGTTAATTATGATAACAATATTTTTATAGAGCCTGTTTTACATTTATATGAAGATGATTTTTTAATGGAAGGATTATTATTTTTTTGCCCACATTGTAAATCTAAAATAAATGATTTTTATGATCCAATAGAAGATAATTATTGTCCACATTGTAAACAAAAATTGTATGATAAATTAGAGAATTTCCCTATTATTAAGGAGCCTAACGATATTTTAGAATTATTTGAAATATTAGATCAAAATAAAAATATGAATTTTGATATTGATACAAAAATAATTAAAAAAGCAACCAATAAGACTAACAGTAAATTTAATACCTTACAAAAAATAAACTGGGGTGCATCGCCAGGTGCCAGAAAATTAATGTTGGGAGAATATTTTAGCAAAAATAGACTATATAAGGTTAGTCAGCCATTAGTTGCACAATATCTTACTTTATTAAGAATAGAAAAAAATATGACAATAAATGATGTGATTAATTATTTTCCTTCAAATTATAAACACACTGTTGGTCATTGGTTTAGAAAAGATTTCGGAGGCTCTATTCCTATACCACAAGATATTACAATATTAAAAAATATTTTGGATGACAACATAAGTTTTTTAACATTATTAGAAAAAACTGCTTTAAAATATCAAACTGTTAAAACTTCTAATAAAGGAAAAAATCCAGGAGATTTTATTTCTTTTGAAAATGACTATGCAGTAAAAAAATATTTTGAAGATTTTTTATTCAAATGAAATTATTTTTTTAAAATCTAATTTAAGCTATAATTATTTGTGAATTTGATGAAAACTATTAAGCAATTGTATCCTCCATATCTATTAGCAATGATACTATATGTGCAAGCTGCATTGCTCATGATAAACTTTCATATTTTTAATGCAAGAGAATTGTTAATTTATTTATCTTGGATACCATTGCTAATGCTACCATATTTTTTTACAAAAAAGAAAATTGTTTACATTTTTGTTATTTCTTTATTTTTTTTAGAAGGATTAATAAATCTTAGTCATATTTTAGTAATAAAAGCACCAATAAATGCTTCGAGTTTGTTTGTTTTAATGAATACAAATATTAATGAAGCAAAAGAATTTATTAATTTAAAGTTTCACTTTACTTGGTTATTAGTAATTCCATACATTTTTATTTATTATTTAGCATTAAAGCATCCACCAGCTGTTGCTAAACAAAAAGGAAGCATATACATAGTAGCTGCTGTCTTGTTATTTTCTGTCATTTTCATTTCAGAAAATTTAATAAATAATAGATTGATTAGAAAAGGCATCCCACAAACTGCCAAAGCAATAATTTCTTTTAATAATGAGATGAAAACTTATAAAGCACTTAAATTAAGAGAGGTGAATAATGTAGAAGTGAAATTAAAAACAGCAGAACAGTATCCACATGTTTTTGTGCTTATTATTGGTGAATCTTGCAATAGGAATCACATGTCTTTATATAATTACTATCGTAAAACTACTCCACACTTAGATAACAGAAAAGATATTGTTGTTTATACAGACGTGGTGAGTCCTTATTCTAATACTATCGGGTCTTTACTTACTGCTTTAACTGAATCTAATCTTGATAATAAAAAAGATTATGATAAAAGCATTAGTCTGATAGATATTTTTCATTCATTAGGATACAAAACGTTCTGGTTATCAAATCAAGCTCCAATAGGTGTATGGGATAATGCAATTTATAATTTGGCTAAAACATCAGATATTTGTGTATTTGTAAATAATGCAGCTAATACATCTTTTGAGAGCACTTATTTACTTTCATATGATGAAAAACTTTTCAAACCTTTTCAAAATTCATTGTCAGATACAGCAAAAAATAAATTTATCGTCATTCACTTGATGGGGAGCCATTCTAAATATGCCAAAAGATATCCACAAAAATTCAATAAATTTAATTTTGCAAATAATAATAAGGGAAAAATCATAAATGAATATGACAATTCCATCTTGTACAATGATTTTGTAGTGGATAGTTTGCTAAATATCTTAAAATCATATTGCAAAAATAATAGTACTGTGATAAGTACAGCTATCTATTTTTCTGATCACGGTGAAAATGTTTATGATGAAAATGATAATGTAGGACATGACTATCCAGATGATTTACCAAAAAATAATGTTGAAATTCCTATTATCGTTTGGTGCTCTCCACAATTTCAATCTTTATATCCTGATAAATATAAAATGGTCTTATCCAATAAAGAAAAGCCTTTTGTCACAGATGATTTATTCCATGCAATTATAGATTTAAATGATGTAGATTTCTATGGATTTGAAGCAGAACGAAGCATTTTTAATGAATCATATAGTGCTAATAGAAAAAGAATTTTAGAAGATAATAAAGATTATGACTCTAAAGCTAAATATATACGCTAATAAACCATTAGCACTTCATAATGTCATCATATTTTGAAAATATATGTTACAAATGTAATAATGTTCTAGAATTTAATTACAAACTTATTATCAAGAATACAACCTTAAACTCTTGTTATTATTTTTTATTTCAAAGCTTCTTTCAAAATATTAAGCTTAGCTTTACCAATTATAGCCTCTATTTCTTCATCTGTAGCATTTTTAATATTTTCTACTGATCCAAAATGTTCTAATAATTTATTAGCTGTTTTAGGACCTATACCTTTTATATCAGTTAATTGAGTTTTTATAGTATTTTTACTACGTAATTGGCGATGATGAGTGATGCCAAATCTATGAGCTTCATCTCTAGCTCTCTGTATGAGTTTGAGAGTAGGACTTTTTTTATCAATACTCAGAGGTATAGAATCATTAGGGTTATATATTTCTTCTAATCTTTTTGCAATGCCAATAATTGGAATATTGTTTAATCCTAATTCATTCAAAGCATCATAAGCAGCATGCAATTGCCCTTTACCTCCATCGATAATTATCAAATCTGGTAGCGGTTTATTTTCTTCTTTTTGTCGTTTATATCTGCGATATACTACTTCATGCATACTGGCGAAATCATCAATTCCTTCTACTGTTTTAACATTAAAAATTCGATATTCTGCCTTCGCGGGTTTACCATCTAAGAAGACTACACAAGAAGAAACTGGATATGCACCTTGTATATTAGAATTGTCGAAACATTCTATCCGTTTTGGTAAGGTGGGTAATTGCAAATCCGCTTTGACTTTTTCAAGTAATTGATTAGTAAATCTATTAGGATCTGAAAGAGATCTACGTTTGTCATCTTCTGCTTTTCTCTCTAATGCATTTCTAAAGCAAAATTTCAATAAATCAGCTTTATAACCTTTTTTTGGCACAGTTATTTGTACATTATCGATAGGAAAAGAAATAGGAAATGGTAGAAGTAGCTCTGGCTGCAAGCCATCCCACTGTTCATATAATTCACCTATAGCATAAAGCAAAAGCTCTTCAGGAGATTCATTTAATTTTTTTTCTATATGAAAAACTCGACTATTTACTATTGATCCATTTTCTACTCTGATAGCTGCTATATATGCCTGTTTATCATCTTCTAATAAATTAATAGCATCTAAATTATTCTCTTGATTAGTAACTATAATGCTACGAGATGAATATGATTTTAATCTTTCCCATTTAATTTTCCACAGCAGTGCCTCTTCGAAATTAAGATTTTCAGCCTCTTTTTGCATTTTATCATATAGATATTCCTCTGCTAGCTTAGTTTTGCCTTTTATAATATCTCTAGCTAAATTTACATAATTATCATAATCATTTTCACTAATCAATCCCACACAGGGAGCCTTGCACTTTTTTAGATGATACTCAAGACACACTCTATAATTACCATTTTTTATTTTTTCATCAGATAAATTAAGCTTACAGGTACGCATGGGAAATATCTTGTGTATCAATTCTAATAAAGATTTAGCAGAACGCACAGAAGCATAAGGACCATAATATTCTGCATTAGGAATATGTCTATTTCTAGTTAAAAAAATACGTGGAAAAGGCTCATTGATTATAGCAATAAATGGATAACTTTTGTCATCTTTTAGTTGCATGTTATAACGAGGCTTCAGATTTTTAATCATATTATTCTCTAGTAATAAAGCCTCTAATTCGGTATTAGTAACAGTAGTCTCGATACGTTCTATCTTATTAACCATTATTCTAAGTCTAGCACTACTATGCTGCGTGCGAAAATATGACGATACTCTATTTTTTAAATTTTTTGCTTTGCCTACATATAAAATATTGTCATCTTTATCATAATATCTATAAACACCAGGACTCTTGGGTAAAGTTTTTAAGATTATAGATATTTGCTCTTTATTCATTTTTACTAGCTTAAATAATTATAAATTTAAACATTTTTATTGGATCTATACATTTCTCTCAATTTAGCATATTTCAAAAAAACACCATAAGCTGAGATCATAGATATTTGAAAACCTTCATATCCATCTAAAAAACCAGCTTTGTAAATATAATGATTTAAAAATTTATGAACAGGTTTAATAAAAAAATGCCAAAAATTGGGTTTTATTTTAGCCTTATATAATTCATTAGCAGAGATTTGAGTGAATTTTTCTAATTGATTTAGATGATCATATAGACTGTAATATGAATAGTGCAGTATATCTGCATTAATATGTTTTATATTTTTACTATTAATTAGCCCAAGTCTATCATGAGGGTTTATTCCTCTCCACTGAGCTAGCTCTTTACGAACGAGTCTGAGTTTTTTATCTGGATACCAACCAGTATGCTTTATCCATCTACCACAATAATATGTAAGCCTATTCATAGTATACCCATCAGCCGTAGGATTGTTTTTAATTTCTAATATTTTGTTTTGTAACTTATCTGATAAAGCTTCATCTGCATCTAATGATAATACCCAAGAGTAATTAGCTTGCTGCAGAGCAAAATTTTTTTGTTGAATATACCCTTCAAATGCATGTTCTATCACCTTAGCTCCATGAGCTATAGCTATTTCCGTACTTTTATCTATTGAATGAGAATCTACCACTATTACCTCATCGGCTATTTTATTAACAGAATTTATGCAGCGTGCAATATTTTTTTCTTCATTATATGTGATAATAACAACAGAAAGTTTATTTATATTCATAAATAATTATAAATGAAAAATTAATTTACAAATTTAATGAAATCGTAAAAATAGAGCAAATAAGATATTCTTTAGGTAAAGAATATAGGGGTTCAACATTTTTATGTTATATTTCAAAACGTTTATTATTTCAATAATATTTATTAATTTTGTTGAAATTTTATAATTATGAAGGAACTATTAGAAAATATTGATAAATACTTAGCTCTACCCAAGGATCATAAGCGAGATTTTTTAGATCAGCTATATCAATATTTAG